>JARXWK010000032.1 GCA_029916745.1 Dysgonomonadaceae bacterium PH5-43
AAATATTTTGCCACCTTTTCTAAAACTCTAAACTCTGAACCGAAACGCTTTCCGAATTGCGAGTGCAAAGGTAAAGACTTTTTTTAAACATACAAGCGATTAGGCGAAAAAGTTTCAATATTTTTTTTATTTATTCTTACCTAATCCAGCTAACTGCATATCAGTCACCCTATTAGCTTATCGAGTTAATTTTAGGTCTGAAAGCAGTTCTGGTATCGACTGTTCAAAATTAACACCAAAACGAACATCGGTTCCTGCCTCTACAGTCTTACGAATTGCCGAAGTTACAAAGCGAACCGCTATCATCGCCGACTCATTTAATGAATAATCATTCATAATTCCCGACAATAACGCCGAACCAAAAACATCTCCCGTTCCGTGAAAGTGTCCCATTATACGTTTTTCAAACGCATAAGCTATTTCTCCTGTCTGAGCATCATAAGTAGCAACACCTAATTCTTCTTCATTAAAATACACTCCTGTAAGAACAATTTTCTTAGGTCCTAAATCACTTAGCTTTTTCAGTACACCTTCTATATACTCCGGCGTATATGGCCCTTCAATATACTTTTCACCTATTAACAATGATGCCTCTGTAATATTAGGAACCAACACATCTGCTTGTTTACACAAATTTCGCATACCTACAGCAAACTCCGGAGAGAATATCTTATACAATTCTCCATTATCTGCCATTACGGGGTCTACTAATATTATATTATCTGGAGTCTTAAATTCTTTAAAGAAAGATGTAACCAAATCTAATTGTTCGAAAGAACCTAAAAAGCCCGTATATATTGCATCAAATTGTATATTCAAACTTTTCCAATGCGCTGCTATAGGAGCTATATCCTCCGTCAAATCTCTATAGGTAAAACCCTCAAATCCTCCCGTATGTGTCGATAATACAGCCGTAGGAAGAACTGTCGTTTCCACTCCTGCCGCTGAGATTATTGGCAAAGCAACAGTTAAAGAACACTTGCCGAATCCAGATATATCGTGAATTGCAGCTACTCTTTTTAATTTCTTCATTGTCTATTTTTTTAATAAGGCTGCAAAGATAAACATTAATTACAGAATACGAAGTTTTAATTTTCAATATAATTCAAAACCTCGAAGTTCATTATTTTACTATTGAACACACCTGTATTGTCTAATGGGAATACTAATGTCTGACTATAATACATTGTTGACTTACCTTCATTAAACCACATCTTAACAGTATTCATATCATCACATAATCTACCATTAATATATAGTTTTGTATTTTTATTATCTCCACATATTTTAATATTAACTTTCTCTCCTTTTTTAACTTTATATCTAAAAGTATAAAGATAGCCATCACGAGAGTAGCCCATCATACCTTTTATTGGGTCTGAAAGATAAAATTCAGTATCTGGAGTACTAAACAACACCGTCCCTTTAGCCTCATCAGCCCCTTCTATATCAAACGAAACAGTATAATTATAACCTATTTCTTTTAATCCTGTTTTTTGCCTTGGCTTAAGATTAGCTATAGAAAGAACTTTTTCTTTTCCCTTTCCTACTTTACCCAACACATTTACACCAGGAGCTTCACTAATAGAAATTCTTTTTTCGTTAAACACATCATAAGAAAGAGAGGTTGATTTACCTGTCCACATTTTCACTGCCATAGTTTGCATTGCAGGAAATACTCGATGATGAATATCTTTCGTAGAAATACCATTATTTGTATGGTCATTCCAAACAGCAAACATACCTCCTAAAATTTGAGGGTGTCTATCTTCAAACTCTTTTCCGCCGATATTAGCCGGAGTCCAATTATTATATAGGTGTTTTGTATTTAGATAATCATAATAATAACCTGCATTCGGAACCAGATACACCAAACCATCAGGAATACTTACAAGTTGATAACCCTTTTCCATCATAACGTCTGGTTGAGCATAAGGATTGTGCCACGACCACATAACTACATCTTTAGACTTAACTGGAGTTTCTCCATTAGCGTGAGTCAATGCTCCCCAAACACAAGCTTGTTTTCCAAAACTTTCTATATAACGTATATAGTAATCCGTAAAATAACGGAATTTTTCCACAACCTCTTTTTCTTTATTCGAATATTCATCAGTACCAACGTGCACCTTCTCTCCTATAAAAACTGGATTATCACCACCTAAATACTCTTCGAATAACTTATCAAAAAATTCATAAGTAGTAGGCTTGAATAAGTCAAGATGATCCATTCCGTATTTCTCACTGCCTAATTCGGGATTATATTGAGCAAAAGCCAAAGAGTGAGCAGGAATATCTATTTCTGGAATAATCTCAACAAAATTTGCAATTCCCAATTTTTGAAGATCAATAAACTCTTGCTTTGTGTACGAGCCATCTTGCGCTGTAAGCCCTGGAAATGTTTCACACTCTAAACGGAATGCCGCCTGTGTTTTATTCCAATCATCTTGAAAATACTGCTTAAAGCCATTATCATTCAAATGTATATGAAAAGTATTCATTTTATAATACGCCATAAACTTTACATAATCTTGCAAGAAATGAAGAGGAATAAACTTACGACCACAATCAAGCATAAACCCACGCAAAGGATAATCAGGGAAATCTACAATTTCGCCCTTCAACAAAGCCGAAGATTCGCTTTGCTCTGTCATCTGAAGTAATGTGCGAGTTGCCCAAAATGCTCCCACTGGTTTATTTGCCAATATTGTAACTTTGTCTGATATTTTAATTTTATAACCCTCATCTCCTATTTTCTTATCTTTGACAAGTTCAACAACAAAATCTCCAGCTTTGGCTTTTCCTATCACTACCTGTAGTTTAACACCAAACATTTCAAGATAGTCGGCAGCAAAAGCATCTGCCACCTGCTGTAACTCTGGTGATTTTGAAGAATACACAATTCGAGTTTGCGAAGAAGGAATAAACTCCCCATCTCCTCCTTTCCATTCTTTAAGCTCTGGTATTACAAACGGTTTTTCATTAACGGTTTTAGAATAGACTAAGTTAGCCGAAACCAACAAAACAGACACACATAGAAATAATAATCGTTTCATGTTATTTTTTATGATTTTAAAATTAAGTTAGAGCCACAAAAGTAATACTATTTAATGAAAATACAAATTTTAAAGATATATTTTAATTTTCAATGTTTGGTTAAATAACATATAAAAAATAAGAATCGATACAAAGCAAAAACTTTTCGAGTAACAGAAAAACGGCACACGCAGAATAAAAAGCGTCAAAACTTCCTTTATCCCAATTTATCAAAAAAAAGCTACCTGAGAATTCGTTTATTAGAATTTAAGTATTCATTTAGTTTTTCAGAAACAATCTTAGCTCCGTGACTACTTAAATGATTTCCATCACTATAACAAGTATCAGGCATAACAAAATCAGAATAATTAATAAAATTAACATCTGGATAATCATTTTTTATTTTTGATGTTGTTTCTTCAAAGGTTTGTTTGTAAAACTCTGGAATTTGCTCTAAATACCCTAAAAAAAGAGGACTCGTATACAAGATGAGTTTCACTTCGTATCGCCTACATAAATCCATTATTTTCCACAAATACTCAACAGAAATCTCCGAAACATCTAAATTTTCAAAATCAAATTGCCCAGCAGCATCACAAAACGAATCAATACTGGCACCTTTTGCAGCACTAAAATACCGTCCCCTAAAAGGCAGTTCTTTTTTACTAAAATCAGAATTAAGAGTTTTGCATATTAAATTAATATTATCTTTTGTTGGAACCCCACATTTCCAACCCAAAAAATTTCTAAAATATATTAAATCAGAGGCATATAAAAGCCTAAGTTCATTATCATTTAATAATGCAAAGTATTTTGGGAAGGAAGCATTTTTATTATAATTATTAAAAAGAGAATTATCCGTCGCACTCGCTAAGTTAGAGTAAGTGTACCCCAAAACAACAGTTTTTAATTGAGGATTATTTTTCAAAAAACACCTTAGGCGTACATACGTAAACAAATAATGCTCTCCAAGAATAAATTGATTATCTGAATAATTAATATACTGTGGGTCCAAAGACAAGCCAACATGAGAATCTCCAATCATCAATATACTCTTAGAATCCTCAATCTTAAAATTATTTGAATTTAATATATTCTTTTGAACACAACAATGCCCTACCAATGAAATTGGCACCACTATAGTCAAAACAAAAACAAAAAACGAGCCTATGACCTTAAAGAATTTCTTCATTTATATTAAAATTGAAAATAAATAAACGGAGCTTCAGCTCCTCCATAATTAAAAATCAACCAAACAACAAAAACATATATTAACCAGCGAATATGTCTATTCTTTATTTTAACTACATCCAAACCATGCTGGCAATCTCTTTGCATCCATTCAACAGTAAACAAAATCAGAATCAGCAATAATATTATCAATCCTGAATGAAATGCTTCGAAGGGGAATGAAATTATAGACTTATCAAATATTCTCTTTATATAATCTCCAGCCTGAGCAATACTCTCAGCTCTAAAGAATATCCATGCAAACATTGCCAAAACAAATGTTGATAGCATCTGCCAAGTTTCTTTTATGTTCGGCAAAATCTTACCTTCGGCAACTACGTTGAGGTATTTTCTATTCTTTCCCCCTAATAATAACGGTATAAAATATATAGCGTTTATTAATCCCCAAACTATGAATGTCCAGTTAGCTCCGTGCCAAAAGCCACTAACTAAGTAAACAATAAAGGTATTTCTGATTACTTTTGATTTGCAAACTCTACTACCGCCCAATGGTATATAAATATAATCTCTGAACCACGTAGTTAGCGAGATATGCCAACGACGCCAAAACTCTGCTATATCTCTTGAAAAATATGGATAGGCAAAGTTGCGCATAAGATTAACGCCAAACAAACGAGCAGTTCCTATGGCTATATCAGAATAACCTGAGAAGTCGCAATAAATCTGAACAGAAAAAAAGAAAGCTCCTAATATTAAGCTACTGGCTGGAAGTGTCTCGTAATTTTCAAATATATGGTCTGTGCAAATAGCACAATTATCAGCTATTGCCATCTTCTTGAATAATCCCCATAGAATTTGGCGCATACCATCTACCGCTTTATCGTACTCAAAAACTCGTTTTTTGTAAAATTGAGGCAGTAGATTAATGGCACGCTCAATAGGTCCGGCTACTAACTGAGGAAAGAAACTTACGAAGGCAAAGAAAGACACAACATCTTTTGTTGGTTCAAGCTTTTTCTTATAAACATCTATTGTATAACTTAATGCCTGAAATGTGTAGAAACTTATACCTACAGGAAGAATAATTTTCAATGTATGTATATTTAATTCTCTACCAAACAAAGCAAATGCATCTACAAAGGCTTCAATAAAGAAGTTAAAGTATTTGTAGTAGCAAAGTATTCCTAAATTAAGTATAATATTTCCTGCGGTAACCCATAGAGAGTAACGTTTTAGCTTTTTTTCTTCTTTAACTTTGTCTCTAATCTTCACAATTAGAACTCCGCTAAACCAACTTGCTAAGGTTGTGAAACCCATTAGTAATAAGAATCGCCAATCCCACCAACCATAGAAGATGTAACTTACAACAACTATAAATAGATTTTGTAGTTTAATATTATGATTAAATACAAACCAATAAAGAAGAAAAACTATTGGAAGAAATATTGCAAAATCGAGAGAGTTAAATAGCATAAAATTAGAGTATAGCGCTTTAAATTAAGCACAAAGGTAAAAAAAAATCACAAACCGACACTACTATACTCTATTTTCAAAACATCAAGACAACAATACACACTTCACGCGCGTATAGGGGAGTTTTATTTTTCTACCCTTCACACTCCTGTTTTCCGCGATTTTTCCAAGAATCATTCTATTTTTATCATAACTCCCTGATAATCAATTGTGGCATTTGGCTATTTGGGTGACCCAGCGAGGAAAACATGAAGTAATACTATTTAACAAAAATGCAAATCTTAAAGATATACTTTAATTTTCAATGCTCAGTTAAATAACATATAAAACAGTGCAAAATAATAAGTATTTCAAGCGAAAGCTTTATATTTTTTCTATTTCACTCAAATTCTTGACATTTTCTCTACTTACTTATTTTTACAAGACTTCTCTTTTCTCTATTATTTTGATATTATCGACCCTTTGCTTAAATTAAGAAAGGAGACAAGAGAGCAAGCAAACTACCACAATAGGCAACTATCTGTAATTCCTTAACTCTCGGAGAAGAGCGTGAAAATTAGCGAGTGGACAAATGGTCGGCTATTTCTCTCTCACGAAGACTTTCGCCGCTTCTTAAAAGAACTCCTTAGTTGCTCTTAGTAGATGGGTGAGCTGCTTGTTACTATATACCCCCTGTCGCTCTTAGTAGATACCCCTCGTCTTTCTTAGTAGATAGGCGAGCTGGTTCTTAGAAGAGACCCGATGCAGCTCTTAGTAGAACCTCCCCGTCTTTATACTTAAGACACCCCGCCGTTCTTAGTAGAGAGACATCGCCTCTCTTAGTAGAGAGGGAAGGGGTCTCTTAGTAGAGAGACGACCCTAAGTGAAGCTTTGCATTTTAACAATCTGCGTCGAAGTCGCTATTTATTCTCATTACCTCCTCTATATCTGAAATAGAATACCCCCTCCCAACGGCAAAACGCATTAATTTCTGCTTTATTTCGTAATCATTTTTGCCTTTCACGCTTTTACGCTTATTATCTATCAGGGTTTTTAGCTGGATTCTCACATCTTCTTTGTCTACTATCGACAAACAGTCATTAATTACAGACTCTGAAATGTTCTTTTTTTTTAATTCAAACTTGATTTTATGTAGTCCCCACTTATTATACCTTATTTTATCATTAACAAATGCTCTACAGTAGCGTTCTTCGTCTATGAATTTTTCTTTTTTTAGATAAGTAATTAGATTTATCTTTTCTTCTTCTGTCAACTCCCAGAGATTCATCTTTTTTCGCACATCGTAAACGCATTTTTCACCTTTACTGCAATAGGTCGCTAATCTATAAAGAGCTTTATCGTAAGTCATAACAATTATTGTAAATACGCTTTTATCATTCTATCTTTTCCTGATATATCTTGAAACAACTTCGCACTATATCCCTTTTGTAAAAGCATATCAAGGGTTTGTTTTCCAAACATAGCACTTGTCTCGAAGTATAATTTACCTTTTTCGCTTAAACTCGTTAAACCAAGAGATGCTATTGCTTCGTAAAACAATAAAGGTTGTTCTTCGGGAACAAACAATGCTAAATTGGGCTCATAGTCTAATACATTTTCTTTCATAATTTTCTTTTCCGAAGGAACTATATAAGGTGGATTACTTACTATAATATCCCATTTGGTGTTCTTAATTATTGAATTCGGCTCTAAGTTCAAAATATTTTCGTTAAGCAAGGTTATTTTCACATTGTTAGCAACGACATTATCGGCAGCAACAATCAAAGCTTCTTCCGAAACATCTACAGCAAAAACTTTTGCAGCAGGTAAATTTTTCGCTAATGAAATTGCTATGCACCCCGACCCTGTACCTATATCCAATATATTTATCTCGTCGGTTTTATTTGTTTCTCCGAGTATCAGGTCAACCAACTCTTCTGTTTCGGGACGAGGAATAAGCACCGACTCGTTTACCTTAAACATAAGATTATAAAACTCCGTTGAACCCAAAACATACTGTATAGGACGATGCAACTTCAACTCTTCTACAAACTTGTGGAAGTTCTGAGTTTCATTTGCAGATAATTGCTTATCTTTGTCTCGCAAAAGAGTGTGTTTGTCTTTTTTACAAATATACTGAAGCAGGAGATAGCCAAGAGACTGTATTTCGGACTCTGAGTACTGAGTTTTCAGGCTTTCTTTGATATATAACAATGCTGTTTGCATAATGCAAAGTTAATTATTTTATTTGGAAATAAACAATAAATATATGCGCCGATGCTTAGAACTGGCTTCTAAAGGCAGAGGTTTTGTAGCCCCCAACCCATTGGTGGGAGCTGTTATTGTTCACAATGGCAGAATAATCGGAGAGGGCTATCATCGAAAATACGGAGAGGCACACGCCGAAGTAAACGCTATAAACTCCGTCAAAAACAAGGAACTACTCAAAGACTCTACCATTTATGTAAATCTTGAACCTTGTTCGCACTATGGCAAAACACCTCCGTGTGCAAAAAGAATAATAGAAGAAGGAATCCCCAGAGTTGTTATCGGACACGAAGATCCTAATCCTAAAGTATCAGGCAGAGGTATAGCTATGCTTAAAGACAACAACATTGAGGTTGTTTGCAATGTACTTAAAGACGAAGCAGAACAACTAAATGTTCGTTTCATTACATCTATCGTAAAAAAGAGACCTTACATAATATTAAAATGGGCTCAATCGGTCGACGGATTTATAGACAAATATAGAGAGCTAAACGACGGACAGTTGCCTGTTAAATTCTCTGACGAATATACTCAAACTCTTGTTCATAAATTAAGAGCAGAAGAATCGGCTATTATAATAGGTAGTCGCACCGCATTATTAGACAACCCTCAACTAAACGTTCGCTATTGGCACGGCAACAATCCGCAAAAGATAATAGCTGATAGCCGCAAACCTCTAAACTCTACACTTAACGATCTTTATTCGGAGGGAATACAATCTTTAATCGTTGAAGGGGGGACTAAACTAATAACCAGTTTTATTAATCAGGATTTATGGGACGAAGCTCGGATAGAAATCAGCCATATTAACTTGTTGCAAGGCATTGAGGCTCCTAAAATAAGAGGAACTCTTACATTTGTTCAAAAATGTAAAAAATCCGAGATTTTGTTTTATAAGCCCTAAAAATGTATAAATATTAACTAACTTGAGTGATTTAGTGAAAAATGTTTCTACTTTTGCACATTAAATGCTTTAGGCGTAAACTTATTAAGATGAAATTTAAGACCATTTTGTACATATTTATATGTTCATTTGTTTTAGTGAATATGACATCGTGCTTAGGCGATGACGATGACGAGAATTTTATATCAAAAGACTCTCATTTAATTTATATGAGTTTCTCTTCCCGAGAAATCACTGCACTAAACTCTACTTCTTTCTCTATCGACAATGTAAGAAACATCATTTACAATCAAGATTCTTTACCTTATCTTACTGATATAGAAAATAAAAGCGTACTTCTTACTTACACTACAGGCTCCAATTCGAGTAATTTTGAAGTTACAATAGATAACGAAGCTACCTTTTTCAAGAGTGGAGACTCTATTGCTATTGACCAGATTAACCATATCAATATTTACGCTATTAATGGTGATAAAAAAACTTACGCCTTCAATCTTAACATTCATAAAGTCGACCCAGACTCTATACAATATAAACTTATTGATGAAGATGTTGACATATTAGCTTGGGGAACTAACAAAACTATCTCTACTGAAGACTCTTATCTTACTTATATAAAAAAAGATAACGACTTAATTTATCTTTTTGAATGGAATAATGATTTCTCTGAATATACACAACAAACGCTTACTGGATTACCTTTCAACACTATTATATCAAACATTCAATTGGCAAACAATGGAGTATTTTACTCCAACACTACTGATGGCGCATTATGTTCTTCTACCGATGGTGTTAATTGGTCAGTTATGAATTTCGACTATCCTGTAAAAGCCGTACTTGGAAGTATAGATGGTTTCTTGTGTCTTATATTTGAACAAGGAGAATATTTATCTTTAGGTGCTTATTCTGAAAACAACATTTCTTACGGAGATAAACTCCCAGAGAACTTCCCAACTGAGAACTTTTCTATCGTAAACAAAAATAACTCCTTATATATATATGGTGGTTTAACATCGGTGTGGGCTACAGACAATGGCAAACATTGGGTTTCATTAGATAATCCCAATCAAAATTATCCAGATATTAAAAACGGGAATGCGTTTACTTACGACAACAAAACTTATTATATAGGTGGCATATTACCTGACGGCACTTACAACTCAACTATATACACATCTTTGAATGGTGGGTTAGTTTGGGATACTGAAGGTTCTAATACTAAAGCTCCAGAATCTTTTGTATTAAGAGAAGGCGCTTCGGTTGTTACAGATAATAAGTATTTTTATATTATAGGCGGAAACAACACTCTCGAAAACCCATCTCGTTTAACCGACATTTGGCAATCAGGAGTTAATTCCAAGCTTTTTGAATAATATAAAGTGGATTAAATATATAATTTTGGAGCATTTTTAACGTTCTCTTTAGATAAAGACGTTTTATGATTTTTGCTTCAATACATATAAAAGAGAAAATAAAAGTATTAACACTTATACTTTGTTTGGTTAGTTGTGCGGTAGCGACCGCTCAAGAGTACAGATATGAATTAGGAGGAATGGCTGGCGCATCTATGTATATGGGCGATGCAAACCAATCTTCATTAACAAAAGGCTGGAACCCTGCTGGTGGAGTCGTTTTTAGAAACAACCTAAACTTCAGATGGGCGATAAAAGCAAATTTATTAATGGGGAAAGTATCTGGTAATACTGCCAACTTCGACAATGTATATCCTAATAAAACTCAAATATCTTTCGATAGAATGTTTTATGAATTAGGAGGACATATTGAGTTTAATTTTCTTCCTTACAGCGATAAGTATTCATATCTGGGAACAAGCAAAATATCTCCTTATTTATTAACGGGCTTAGGATTAACTATGGCTCCAGGAGATGGAAGAACATTCTTCGGAATAAACTTCCCTTTAGGTATAGGTGTAAAATATAAATTGAAAAACAAATTGAATATAGGTGCTGAGTTTGTATCTCACAGATTATTTAGCGATAGCTTTGATGCTCGTTCGTATGGAGATATAACATTAGAAGACCCTTATTCAATAAAAAGCGGAATATTTAAGAATAAAGATTGGTATAATACTTTTCTTATTTCTATTACATGGGAATTTGGAATAAGAGATTATAGATGTATAGGAGACTGATGAAAGAGCAAATTGACTTTACAAGATTACCGGTTCACGTAGCTATTATAATGGACGGTAACGGACGCTGGGCTAAACAACAAGGAATGGACAGACACATAGGACATCAAGAAGGTGCCGTATCTGTTCGTAACATCGTGGAAACTTCAGCAGAAATAGGAATTAAATACCTAACACTATACACCTTTTCTACCGAAAACTGGAATCGCCCTAAAGAAGAAGTTGATGCTCTAATGGAATTATTGGTAATAACTATCAAAGACGAAACTCCTCGCTTAATGAAAAACAATGTAAGATTGTTGGCTATTGGTGATTTAGAGCGTTTACCAGAAAAGAGCAAGAACACTCTAAAAGAATGCATTAACGAAACAAGTAATAACACTGGTTTAACTCTTATTTTAGCATTAAGTTATTCTTCTCGATGGGAAATAACAAGAGCTATGCAGTTGATAGCTCAAGATATTAAAGATAATAAACTAAGCTCAAACGACATAAACGAAGAGCTAATAGCAGGGTATCTTACTACCAAAAATATCCCAGACCCTGATTTGCTTATAAGAACAGGGGGAGAACATCGTATTAGCAATTATCTACTTTGGCAATTAGCTTATTCCGAATTGTATTTTATGCCTGAATACTGGCCTGAATTTAGAGAGGAAAGTCTTTACAAGGCTATTTACGATTACCAGCAAAGAGAGCGACGCTTCGGAAAAACAGGCGACCAAGTAAAAAATATTAACGAATAGTAATTTAGAAATTATATGTATAAAAACTTTCTACTCTTTTGTCTTTTGTCTTTTGTGAGTTTCAACTTGTTTGCTCAAGAAGAAACAGCACAAACTTCACAAGAAAAACTACCTGTTGTTACGTACAGTATGAACAGTAACTATAAAAAATACACAATAGCTGACATAAAAATTTCCGGAGTAGAAAATTATGGTTATGAAGACTATGTATTAATAGGAATATCGGGGCTATCTATCGGAGATAAAATTAGTGTGCCTGGGGAAGAACTAACAAATGCCCTGAAAGCTTATCTAAAGCAAGGGTTATTCTCGTGGGGAAAGATACTTATAAACAAACAAACGAATGACAGTGTTTGGATAGAGATAGCATTAACTCCTAACCCTCTTATTTCTTCTATAGAGTTTTCTGGTGTAAAGAAAAGCGAACGAGAAGACTTAGAAGGCAAAATAGGCTTATCTAAAAACTCTCAACTTACCCCTAATATAATAAACAGAGTAAAAAAGAGAGTAAAAGACTATTTCGGTGAAAAAGGATTTAGTAATGCCGAAGTTACTATTCAGCAACGAGATGACTTATCTAACGAGGGTAAGGTTATATTAGATATAGCTGTTAATAAGAATGCCAAAACCAAAGTTAAAAACATATACATAATTGGTAATGAAGAGTTATCCGACTATGACCTTAAGATGGCAATGAAGAAAACTAACGAAGGTTTCTCTTTACGTAAAAATGCAAAGCTAAGTTTACGTAAACTATTCAGTTCTAAGAAGTTTGTAAAAGATGAATTCAGCAACGACCTTCAGTTCATTGTAGATAAATATAACGAAAAAGGATACCGAAATGCTCAAATTGTATCTGACAGTTTGGTTACGGTCGACGACGGCAAGAAGGTTGATGTATATATTACTGTACACGAAGGAGAACAATTTCACGTCAGAAATATAAACTGGATAGGAAACACTAAATATTCATCTACAGTTTTAGGAGATGTACTCGGAATGCAACCTGGAGATGTTTACGATATGAACAAACTAAACAATCGTTTATTTGTAGAAGAAGACGCTGTTGTAAATTTATATATGAATAGTGGTTATATGTTTTCCGACTTAGAGCCCGTTGAAGTAAACATAGAAAACGACTCTATCGATGTGGAAATTAGAATACAAGAAGGTGTGCAGGCTACTATTAACCGTGTAAGTATATCTGGTAACGATAGAATATACGAAGACATTATACGAAGAGAACTTTTCACTAAACCAGGACAGCTCTTCAACAAAGAACTTATAATGATGTCGTGGAGAGAGCTTGCTCAAATGGGACACTTCGATGCTGAAAACGTAAACATCGATACAAATCCCGATGTAGAAGCAGGAACTGTTGATATTACTTTCGATTTAACTCCTAAAGCTAACGACCAGATAGAGTTTTCGGCTGGATATGGACAAACTGGTCTTATAGGACGTTTAAGCTTAAAATTCTCTAACTTCTCAATGAAGAATCTTTTCAATCCAAGTTCTTACAAAGGATTTCTACCTCAAGGAGAAGGACAGACACTTACTCTTAGTGGACAAACCAACGGACGTTATTATCAATCATATAGTGTTTCTTTTTTCGAACCTTGGCTTGGAGGAAAGCGTCCTAACAGCTTATCACTAAGTGCTTACTATATGATTCAGACTGGAATAGACTCTCGTTCATACAACAATAGTTATTTCAACAATTCATATTATTACGATAATTACGGGTATGGATACGACTATGCTTATGACGACAATCAGTCTATGAAGATTTTCGGAGTTTCGGCTGGATACGGTAAACGACTTAGCTGGCCCGATATCTACTTTAATCTAATGGCAGAAGTTACATATCAAAGATATATGATGAAAAACTGGAATTACTTTATTGTTGAAAATGGCAATGCCAACAGTTTATCTTTAGGACTAACACTAAGCAGAAATTCTACAGACAATCAATTATATCCTCGTTCTGGGTCTACATTCTCTTTATCTGTATCAGCCACTCCTCCTTATTCTTTATGGGACGGTGTTGATTATGCAAATCTATCAAAAACTGACCCCGAAATGTTTAAGTGGGTTGAATATCACAAATGGAAATTCAAAGGAAGATTATTTATTCCTTTAGCAAATAGAGAGAAAGTTAAGAAAACTCCTGTTTTGATGAGCCGTATAGAACTTGGATTTTTAGGTTCGTATAACTCCGACAAGTACAATCCTTTTGAAACATTCTATGTTGGGGGTGATGGTATGAGTGGATATTCAACTTTATATGCAAATGAAATGATTGGTCTTAGAGGTTACGAAGGAGGAGCTTTAACTCCATACCAAGATGGTTATGCATATTCAAGATTTGGATTAGAGTTTAGATATCCTTTAATGCTTCAACCTTCATCAACAATCTATGCGTTGGCTTTTGTTGAAGCAGGTAACGCTTGGTCGAAGCTTAACGAATTTAATCCTTTCGATTTGAAACGTTCGGCAGGTATTGGAGCCAGAGTATTTTTACCAATGATAGGTTTATTAGGAGTTGACTGGGCTTATGGTTTCGACAGTCCATATCCTGGCACTGCACGTTCGGGTAGTCGAATGCACTTCATTTTAGGTCAAGAATTTTAATTATTAAATTACATAGATATGAAAAAAGTATTTGTATTATCGTTTATCCTATTAGTAAGCATCTTAGGAGCAACAAACACTTTTGCTCAGAAATTTGCATTAATAGATATGGAGTATATTCTTAAGAATATAACAGCTTATGAAACAGCTAACGAACAACTGAACACTATATCTAAAAGGTGGCAAACAGAAGTTGAAGCCATTCAACAAGAAGCTCAAAATATGTATAAGACATATCAAGCCGATAGAGTTTTTCTATCTGAAGAGATGAGAACTAAAAGAGAAGAAGAAATTGTAGCCAAAGAATTGGAAGCTCAAGAACTTAAAAGAAAATACTTCGGCACTGATGGCGAACTTTTCAAGAAAAGAGAAAGTCTTATCAAACCAATTCAAGATGAGATTTACGATGCTGTAAAAGAAATAGCTACAAGTAAAGGTTACTCTGCTATTATAGATAGAGCATCGGCTATGAGTATAATATATGCCACTCCTCAGATTGATATTAGCAATGAAGTTTTGGCAAAAATGGGATATTCCAAATAATTATGTATATTTGCACGTCATATTGATATAAACAAACTAAATAAATAAACTCATGTTAAAGAAAATCGTATTATTCGCATTATTAATGCTTCCTTTGGGTGCTATAGCACAAGATAAGATTGCTTATTTAGATTCTGAAGCTGTAATGTCTGTTATGCCTGAAGTTGCTCAAATGCAAGACTCTATCCAAAAGGTACAAGAAGCTTTCAAAAAAGAAATGACTATTATGGAAGATGAGTACAGTAAAAAGTTCGAAGCTTATATGGCTGAGGCGGAAGGCTTAATAGAAAGCATTAGAACAAGAAGAGAAGGCGAACTTAGAGATATTGAGCAAAGAGCTCAAGCTCATCAAGAACAATTTCAGACTGACTTGCAACAACTTTACAGACAACTATTAGCTCCTATACAACAAAAAGTACGAGAAGCTATTCAAACTGTAGGTGCAGAAAACAACTTCACTTATGTTTTAGAAGCTTCGGCTCAAGCTGGTTCTCAAATATTGTATGTTAGTCCAACTGCTGTTGATGCTACTCCATTAGTGAAACAAAAATTAGGACTACAGTAATAAAAATATTTTATCCTTGTTCGGTTCTTGAGCGAGGTTTTACCGAGTCGAAAGATCTTCATTAATAAGAATTGAGATCTTTCGACTTTTTATTTATACAGTAATGAAAGGAGCAATAGGAATATTTGATTCGGGTTATGGAGGTCTAACAATATTAGAAGAAATTAGGTTACGTCTCCCTCAATACGATTATATCTACTTAGGCGACAATGCTCGCGCTCCTTACGGTGTTCGTTCTTTTGAAGTTGTTTACGAATTTACACTACAAGCAGTAAAACGATTATTCGATGAAGGTTGCAATTTAGTTATATTAGCCTGTAATACAGCTTCGGCAAAAGCTCTTAGAAGCATTCAACAAAAAGATTTATTAGAAATAGACCCTCGTAAAAGAGTTTTAGGAGTTATCAGACCTACGGTAGAGAACTTAGGAGATATAACCAAAACAAAACACATAGGAATATTTGGCACTCAAGGCACAATACAATCAGAATCGTATATCTTAGAAATGGCAAAACTATTTCCAGACATTAAAGTTACCGGAGAAGCTTGTCCGATGTGGGTGCCTTTAGTTGAAAACGGAGAATATGACAAACCGGGAGCCGACCCTTATATTAAGAAACATATAGATAGTATTCTGAACAAAGATCCTCTTATTGACACTATAGTTTTAGGCTGCACTCATTATCCTTTATTAAAAGATAAGATCCAACAGTTTTTACCTGATAATGTGAATTTAGTTTCTCAAGGTAAATATGTTGCAGAGAGTTTAGCTGACTATATGCAACGACACCCAGAAATGGACGAGCTATGCAGTAAGAACAATACAATAAAGTTTTACACTACCGAGTCAGAAGATAAGTTTTCGGAAATGGGTACTGTGTTTTTACAAGATAAAATAGTAGCACAAAGAATAAATCTGGAATAACAAGATGCTAAATCAAGCTACAAAAAAGTTTATATCAGAACATCTTAATAGTGATATTCGCGATATTGCTCTAAGGATAAAACCTACAGACAATACAGATATAGACATTCCCTTTGCCTTAAATCAAATTGCATCTAAGAAGAAAGCGAAACATAAACTCCCTACGTGGTTTGCCAACGATAATATAGTCTACCCTCCTATCCTATCTTTAGAACAATGTTCATCTGAAGTTACTGCTAAATACAAAGCCGCATTGTTAAAAGGCAATACCTTTGTCGACCTTACTGGAGGCTTCGGGATAGACACTGCTTGGATTTCTCGCAACTTCGTAAAAACTTATTACATAGAACAACAAGAACACTTAACAAGAATTGCTAATCACAACTTCGAGACATTGAACTTAAATAATATAGAGGTTATAAATACTAACGCTATAGATTATTTAGAAACCATTTCGTATGTCGATTGTATCTTTATAGACCCTGCAAGACGGTCGTCTTCGGGAAGCAAAGTGTTTCTTATTCAAGATTGTGAGCCAGACATTATTACCCTACAAGATAAACTAATAAACAAGGCAAATAAGGTTTTAATAAAACTATCTCCTATGCTTGATGTAAAGTCGGCTATAAAAGAGATCAAACATATAGAGCAAGTTCATATTATAAGTGTAGATAACGAATGTAAAGAATTGCTTTTGTTACTTGATAAAGATTTTACAGGAGAACCTCAGATTATTTGCGTAAACATAGACAACAACTCTCAATCGAATAATATTTTCTTGTACGAAGAAGAATACAATACTCAAACCGTCTACGCTTCCTCTATTAAAAGATATTTATATGAGCCTAATGTTTCTATACTTAAAGGTGGATTTTACAAAAGTATATCCAACAAATACGAGATAGAAAAGCTACACATCAACAGTCATTTATACACTTCCGACGAATTAAAGGATAACTTTCCTGGACGTGCGTTTGAAGTTATAGAGACTTCTACTATGAACAAAAAGGAACTTAAAACTTTTCTCAAAGGAGTTAACAAAGCAAACATTACAGTGCGCAACTTCCCCATTTCGGTCGACGATTTACGTAAGAAGATAAAAGTAAAAGACGGTGGCGAGTTATATCTATTCGCAACTACAATATCCGAAGATACACACATACTTATAAAGACTCGCAAAGCCTTCTCACAAAAATAAAACCAACCTAAATATACGCAAACACTTTATTTTACGTTATTAGTTATTAAAGATTACATTAAATGAATATACGTTTCTTTATAATTATAATAACATTTCTTTTCACTGCCAATTCGCTATTTGCACAAAAGATTAAAGTATCAGGTACTGTTTCCGACCCAGATGGCTTACCCATCGAATTAGCTTATGCCGTAGAAAAGGGAGCCAACAATGGAGCAATGACAGACGAGAAAGGCAGATACTCTTTCTCTGTTACTAAAAAAGACTCTATTGTGTTTATTTTCCGTTGTATGGGATATTCTAAAACCGAAATTGTGGTAAAAGAGCCTCAAGAAGATTTGATTATTAATGCACGGTTACGTCCTCAATCGTACGAATTACACGAAGTAACCATTACACACACACGCCCCCAGACTAATACAATGGAGAAACTTGAGATGGGGCAAGGGAGTCGCCTCTCTGTTGATGCTTCGGGTGGAAGTGTTGAAGCTTTTGTTATGACTGCGGGAACTGGCGTTTCGTCGACCAACGAGCTTAGTACTCAATACTCGGTACGAGGTGGAAGCTATAACGAAAACATAGTTTATGTAAACAACATAGAAGTTTATCGACCACTCTTAATAAGGAGCGGACAACAAGAAGGGTTAAGCTTTATAAATCCTGATATGACAGAATCTGTGAACTTTTCTTCGGGTGGTTTCAGTGCTCAATACGGAGATAAAATGTCTTCGGTGTTAGATGTTACTTACAAAAAACCTACAACATTTGAGGGAGGAGCATCAGCAAGTATGCTGGGCGGTAATGTTTACGTTGGAAGCACAACAGGCAAATTCAGTCAGATAACAGGTTTTCGTTATAAAAGAGGAACTACACTCTTGAAAACTTTAGATACAAAAGGCGACTACGACCCAAGCGTTATGGATTTGCAGACCTATATGAACTACTATTTCTCCGAAAAACTTAAAGTTAGTTTTATGGCTAACTACTCCGACAATATTTACGACTTCAATCCCGGCAACAGAGAAACATCTTATGGAACTTTCGACGATGCAAAAAAGTTTAAAGTCTATTACGATGGAATGGAACGAGACCGCTTTAAGAGCTTTTTTGGTGCGGGAACTATCAAATATAATATTTCCGAAAATGCCGATATAGCTTTACAGCTTTCAGGTTTTCAGTCGCAAGAAGAAGAAACTTACGACATTACCGGAGAATACTGGATAAGTAACGTAATGGAAGACTCTGAATCGAACATAGGCACAGGCTTGTTTCACAAACACGCTCGCGACTATCTTAATTCAAAAGTGTTTAATGCGGCTTTAGTTGGTAACTTAGGCATCAATCATAACTCTATTCGCTGGTCTTTAGGCATTCAAAAAGAAAGCATAAAAGACCGCATCAGCGAATGGGAACTGAGAGATTCTCTCGGATATTCTATTCCATACAACGAAAACTTACTAAAAG
Source organism: Dysgonomonadaceae bacterium PH5-43 (assembly GCA_029916745.1). Taxonomy (NCBI): domain Bacteria; kingdom Pseudomonadati; phylum Bacteroidota; class Bacteroidia; order Bacteroidales; family Dysgonomonadaceae; species Dysgonomonadaceae bacterium PH5-43. The sequence goes on from JARXWK010000032.1 coordinate 19,082, forward strand.
TCTACAAAAATCTTTATTCGGCAAACGACATAAGCTCTACGCGTATTTTCGGATACATTCAAGATACTTACAAATTCAGGATAGATGCAGGTTTATTTACTCTAACAGCAGGTATTCGTGGTAGTTATTGGAACTACAATAAAGAGTTTGTTGTAAGTCCGAGAGCTTCTTTAGGTTTTATTCCTGCTAAAAATCAAAACTTCACATTCAGATTTGCAACCGGACTATATTATCAGACTCCTTTTTACAAAGAATTTAGAGTAACTGAAAGCGACAACGAAGGAAATCAATACATCGAACTTAACAAAAACATAAAATCTCAACGCTCAATACATTTTGTTTTAGGAGGAGATTACGACTTCCGAGTAGACGACCGCCCCTTTAAGTTCACCACCGAAATATACTATAAAAAATTAGACGACCTGGTTCCTTACACAGTCGACAATGTGCGCGTCTGGTATTACGGTAAAAACGTATCTGATGGGTACACTATCGGTATCGACACTAAGCTGTTTGGTCAGTTTGTGCCAGGAACCGACTCTTGGCTTGGCTTTTCAATTATGGAAGCCAAACAGAAAATAAACGGAGAGAAAGTGCCATTACCTACCGACCAAAGATTTAATGTTACGCTATACTACACCGATGTTATGCCACAGTACGATAAAATACAATTAAACCTTAGAGCTCTTTGGTCGCACGGACTACCTTTTAGCGTTCCCGGCAATGAATACACACCAAAGTTCAGAGCCCCTAACTATATGAGAGTAGATATTGGTATGACTTACAAACTATGGGGAGAAGACAATAGAGAATATAGCACCTCTTTTCTCCGTAACTTCAAAAACATTTGGTTAGGAGTAGATGTATTTAACCTATTTAATATAGGTAACGTAAACTCTTACTCGTGGTTTGCCGATGTTAATGGCTATCAACACGCAGTGCCAGACAAACTAACTGGTCGTCAGATTAACTTCAAAGTTGTTGCCGAGTTTTAACACATTCGTTTACGTATGTTAATTAACGTGAGTTCGATATAAGATTAGAATAAAGCAAGCTGCATGTCCTCTACATAATCAACTTTGATGGCAGGCTTCTTAGGCAGAAAG
>JARXWK010000033.1 GCA_029916745.1 Dysgonomonadaceae bacterium PH5-43
TAAGTCCTTTCGCTTACCAATGGGTATGCTGTGGACTTAAATGAGAATACGAAGAATATGAATATACAATAACTTAAACGAAACTCAGGTTAATAAGGCTTAGATTTTTCGCATCGTTTATATTTCCGAAACGACGGGTAAAATCATCGTAAAGCCTATTCAACATTTCACGCAAAGCGGGATTGGCTTCCAACCTTGTTGCTTCGTTATTATACAGGTGGTGATAAGTATCCCGTATTTCAATATAAAGGGATGCTTTCGCCTGCTGTGTCCCGGTGAGCTGAAGCGGATGGAACATCGGCTGAAATCCGTCTAAATCGCGCAAATAACCGATACGATTATTTTCGTCAGTTATGAGAGAGCCTTCACGGTAATGGGACGGCATATCTTCTGCATTATAGTAGGGAATCGGCTTCATACGTTCCTGCTGTTCCCGTTCGGCTTCTTCTTTCAGCCGTTCCAGTTGTTCCTCCCGACGGGCATCAAATACGGGATAGGCTGCCGCAGTTTCCTCTTGTAGCTTTTCCCGCTGCTGTGCGGCGTTATGTGCCATTTCTTCCCGCCACTCCATAAAGGGAAGTTCTTTTGGCTTACTGGCTTGTGATTTAGACTTTCGACCTCGTTTTTTAGGCTTGCTTACCTGACTGCGTTCCTCTTGGGTAAAACCGAAAAGGTCATAGAGCGTAATTAAAGGTTGCTCTGTAACAGACTTCGGTTTCGCCTCCGGAGTCGGCTCTTTCTTAATGGCAGGATCGTCCATATCGAAAAGCGTACCCGAATAATTTTGTTGTTGTTTGGGTGGTTCGGGTTTGCTTTCAATAGCAGGTTTTATCGTTTCGGATTGATTATTGTCGGGAAACCAGTCGTCTTCAATAGCTTGCCAAAATGGATCGAGTTCTTCTGCTTGCCAAAGAGGATTGAGGTCATTAGTATTTGATTCAAGTGTCGGTTTAATTTCTACGGTGGTTGCAACCTGTTGTTCCGGCGAGTTCTGTGCATGGGTTTGATAACGTTGCAAATCTAAATGTTGAGAGAAATCTTCTTTCAACATTTGCCGCAGGTCTTTGGCAATACCGTCCACTCCGCCCTCATGCGTAAAGACAATCGCAGGTTTACCGTATGGGTCAGTATCTATCTTAGAGCTGGTTTGTACAACCCTATCGAAATCACGGAACAGATTATTTATAGAAATACCGTTTGACAGTTTGCGGGATTCTATAAAATCTTGCTGACGTTGGCTTGGAACGATATTTTTATTGTTCCGTTGCAGGATTATCAAATCGCTGCCGACTTCTGTTCCGGCATGGTCGGAAAAGAGATTGTTCGGCAGGCGGATAGCTGAAACCACATCGCAGGTGTTCATCAGGTATTCCCGTATCGGCTTGTTCTGTTCCGAATTAAGTACGCCCTGACTGGTAATAAAAGCAATTATCCCGCCCTCTCTGGCCGACATAACACTTTTTACAAAAAAGTAGTTGTGTATTGCCTGTGTCGATTGTTTGACAGCGGGTATTTCATGGTTGGACAATAGCGGATCGAATATCGAAACATCGCCAAATGGTATATTGGATGCAATCACATCAAAATGCTGTGAGTAGCGTCCTTCCATTTTTTCGTAGCCCTCAATCCTTACTTTATCATCAGGATAAAGGTGTGAGAGGATTTTTCCAGTCAATAGGTCTTTTTCAAATCCGGTCACTTTGGTTTCGGGTGCGATTTCTTTGAAAGAAGAAATAAAAGCACCTGTTCCGGCACTGGGTTCTAAAAAGCGTGTCGGTGTTATGCCGCTATCCTTCAAAGCATCTGCCAACGCATCAATGACAGGCTTTGGTGTATAAAATGCGGTCAGGATAGAACTTTTCAGGGAACTGACATAGCGTTTGTAAACTTCCGGAGTGGAAGAACTTTCACGGAGTACCTCGTGTAGTTCCTGCACCAACGGAAAAAGCTCGACTTCGGATTTAGACCACCGCTGAATATCTTCGGGTTTGTCGGCAGGGTTAAGAATTGCTTTTATTCCTCCGAAACCTGAATATTTAGCGAGTATTTCCCGTTCTTCGGGTGTTGCCTGTCGTTGTTCCTTGTCGAGCCTTAACGCTAACTTGATTGCATCAATGTTCTGACGCAAATGAGTTCGCTTATTGTAACTCATTTTCGAGCAATATCAGGATTGTGCCGACAAGCTCCGTATAGAGCGACTGGTACTCGGTCGTCTCGGCATAATCATCGTTCAGGTTGTATTTAGAAAATACCGCCTGACATTCGGGTAATAGTTCTTTTGCCTTTGCGTGGGCTTCGCTTGGCGAAACGTCATCGAAAAACTCATTCCAAAGAATTTCTACAACTATATTATAAGGAGAAAAGTGCAAACCTTTGAATAAGGCTTCGTTTGCGATTTCGGCAGCCTGAATATGGTCTAAACCGCTTTTAATGGCTTCGCTGTACGCTTCGGCTGCCATATCCCCACGTCCTGCAATAAAGGAAAGGTCATTGGCTTTGTCGGGGTGGGCATCACGTAAATAAGATAGTAGATTGAGCCGGAAATGAGACATTTCCGCAGGCTCTAAATTTGAATTGTATTTCATACTGATTACTGATTTTGTTCTGCATCACTATTAATGCAGGATAAAAGTAAGCGTAATCAGTGGGCTGATAGAGGGTTTTGGAACAGGTGGCAGTGTGTGGCTTCAATATGGCAGTATGTGGCGTTATGTGAGTGATTTTGAAAAAAAAACGGCTTATGCTTTCTGTATTTCAAACATTTAGTATATTTGGAGTAATAAACCGAAGTATACAAAGTAAATATTATGGTTACGACATTATTCAACGCAATATCAGTAAGAAGATGAGAACAAAGGGAACTGCATTATTAGACAAATTTCAATCTGCGATAAAAGAGATTGAAAGATTGGTGTTAATATCACATAATGAGGATGATTATTCAGATATAATCAAAAGCATTGGAGGGGAAGTTGAAAAATTTCTAAAATCGACTATTTTTCAAGGAACAAAAAATAATAAAAACTTTAACGAGTTAATAAATGAATTAGCACCATTAGGAATACCACAAGAAAAAATAGACTTTTTACATACTTTTAGAAAAACATATAATTCATATAAACACGATGCAAATTATACATCCTCCATTGAAAGCTGCAAAGAAATTCTTAAAAATGCACAATTAGCAATAGATGATATTAATAATTTAGGAATAGGCTCTGTCAACAAACCAAATCAAGTTCAATCTAAACGTACTGTTTGGTTAGCTGGGTGGGATGATTATATTGGTGGAATGACTGAAGTCTCAATTTTTATACCTGACAATTCTTTTGATTTTCCTCCTGCAATAGAGCATTTCAATATTGATATCAATGGATGGTACCCGGTTATAGAGAAATTCCAAGCAACGGGAGAATTACTAATGGGAGAGGAACATATACCAGATAATATTTATAAAATATGGATGAGTGGAAGTGATTTTATGGGTGCAGGTAAGTTTACAGGGGATATAGCTGAACTAGTAAAAGACTTATCCTCCTACATAAACAAAGACAAGGAAGCACTATTATTATCTGATTTGAAACGTAAAAATGATTTTAGTTCCGCTAAAACAGCTATTATTCTTTCATTATACGACACACTAAAATGTGACTTATGGAAAGATTTTTCTGATCTCATTGATGAAGTAAGATTAAGAGCCAGCTACGATTACGGCATAGATGTGGATTCGGTATATGCACAGAAAATTTTATCTTGCATCAGAGAAGATATTTTAGTGACCAATAGACAAATGCTTAAGAATTTAACAGATATTATTTGGACTGATTTAATCGGATATGAAAAATGTACAAATAAACAAGAAATCTGTAAAGAGGTTCGTGTCGCATTCGACTCGATAGATAAATTAATTATCCAAATTAGGTAATAATAGAGCTAAATCCATAGGCTGAAACAAAAATGAATATTGAATAAAGAATATGGGAAATTGGAGACATAAGAAAAAAAGTAAAATGTACCGTTTTAGAAAAAAGGACAAGATACAATGTATAATTCAACAAATTAAAAATTTAGATTTATCTACATATCCTAAAGAAAGAATATTGGCTCTATTTCAACAAGTTGGAAAAATTGGATATATTGTTGTTACTTTTCATAGAGGCAAATCGGTCATGAGAGCAAGACCAAATTATAATGGAGAACGATTTGAAAAGAGAAAAGACTATTCTTTTAAACCGCAGGAGCATAATAAGACATACCAAAGAGCGAGCACTCCAAATCAAACAATGTTTTATGCAACCTCAGTTCCTGAAAATATTCCACAAGGCGAATTGGACAATATGAGAGTCATAGGAGTTGCAGAAACAATTCCAATATTAAGAGATAAAACTAAATCAGGGTATCAAAAAGTGTCTTTTGGCAGATGGATTGTTCATGAAGACATCAATTTAATAGCAATTGTCCAAAAAGAAAGATATGCGGAGGAAAGTAGTTACACAAAAGAATTAGCAGAAGCATATAAGCAATTTATCCAAACAGCTCCGAAGGAGATATTGAAAAATTCATTAGCCTTTTCAACATTTCTAGCTGATGAATTTTCAAAAGAAGTAATTAGGGGCGACTATGATTATATGATCTCTGCATTATTTTCTGAATTAGCTACTCAGAAAGGATTTGATGGTGTTTTGTATCCAAGTGTCAGAGTTGGTGGTAAAGGTTTTAATATCGCAATAACTCCAGAAGCTACTAAAAAACTTGGTTTATATGTAGCGGGAGAATGCTCTGTTTATAAACTCAAAGATCATACAGTAGTCGGAAATGGAGCAATAGTAGAATTATCAGGCAGTGAAGAAGAGTTCAAATTGACTGAAAGAGATAATCATGAAAAAGAATGTTTGGCTCAGCTTGGCTTAACTTCTATAGATGAATTAAAATAGGATATTTTTTGGTTATAGTTAAAGAAAGCAAAGGCACTGAGGATCCCTCCCCAGTGCCACCACTAAAAAAATCCATAGTGCCTGATTTAACAATTTCTCATCAAACCTATTGGTACGTATGAACTTTCTTAGTGGCAAAGATAAGCGTTTTATTCCATTTTATACAGGTCTGAACAATATAGAATTGACCAATTTACATTATGGACAACATTAATAACCTTGATTTCTTTTCCGATACAAGTGGTTAGTGAGTAAATATTATCGACCATATCCAAATGGCTGTTCTCTTGCACTTTTGCCCATTCAATAATAAATTCCTCCAAAGAAATAAATTCTCCAACTCTTGGAATAACGGGATACGTGAACTCACGACTTTTGCAGTAATCTATAAAAGAATATAGCATTTTCGTTGGCTTTTCAAGATTAGCATTTCTTGTCAATGCCTGTCCTAAGTTTAATAATAGGTTGATTTTCATTACTTCCTCCTTTTTTTAGAGTTGTCAAACTGGAATACGGTTTTATACTCCGCATCAAAAGCTACGGCAGCATCGAAAGGTTTATTCTCTTTGCTCTTAAAGTCTTTAATAATTCCTGTTTTACCTTTGGTAAGCAGGTCTTTTAAGTGTCCGTCGGTCAGGTCTTTGCCCGACTTGTTCCGAAAGACGGTAAGTCCACAACTTTCATCATTGCACTTGGCTACCTTCTGATAAAAGATAACCTGACCGTTTTTGCATTTTGGACATGAACAGCTTTCACGCTGGTTGCCACTACCTTCGATTTTAGTTCCCAACAGTTCGGTCGTAATCTGTGCGGCATATACTTCAATTCCTCTGTGGAATGTAGCTGCATCCATTTCGCCTTTTTCAATGCTGTTCAAGGCTCTTTCCCATTCGCCAGTCATTGAAACGTCCGCAATTCTTTTATCACGTACAGCCAAATAGACAACTAACCCTTTGTTTGTCGGCACAAGCGATTTTTTCTCACGTACAATATATTCACGGGAGAACAATGTTTCGATAATGCTTGCACGGGTGGCAGGCGTTCCGATACCCGATTCTTTGATTGCTTCCCGTTCGGCTTCGTCGGTAAGCTCCTTTCCGCATGTTTCCATAGAAGACAATAAACTGCTCTCCGTATGTAATGGACGGGGTTTGGTTTGCTTCTCTAATAAGTCCGTTCCGCTAATGGGAAGAATATCGCCATTGGAAAGATTGGGAAGTGCCGGAGCATCATCTTCGCCTTTTTCTTCATCGGGAGCATTGAGTACCGCTCGCCAACCAGGGATAAGAATAATACTTCCTTTGACTGAAAACGAAACGCCTGAAGCATCCAAAGAAACGCTTGTATTTTCTTTGGTGCATTTACCCGAAAAAGTTTCCAACAGACGGGCGGCAATCATATCGTATATAATACGTTGGTCGGCTGAAATATCTTTCGGCGTGTTTTCCGTGATTATCAGTGCGTGGTGGTCGGTAACTTTTTTATCGTTTACCGAACGCCTGTTCAGACTTGCTCCCGATAACGTTTTTGCATAATTGCCGAATGAAGCATGATTGGATAGCTGACCGATAAGGGTAGGTATCTCGGCAAACACATCATCGGAAATATAACGGCTTCCCGTTCTCGGATAGGAAATGAGCTTCGCTTCATAAAGCGATTGTGCAACCGACAGGGTTTTATCTGCTGAAAAACTATGGCGGCTGTTTGCTTCTTTCTGCAAGGTGGTCAGGTCGTAGAGCAATGGCGGTTCCTGACTTCCTTGCTTTGTTTCCACGTTTACGACGCTGACTGATTCTGACGAGCGTATTCGCTCTAAGATTGTGTCTGCGTCCTGTTTCGTATCGTATCGTTCTGTGGAGATAGCGGCGAACTGGGTCGCATCTTTTGCGGTGTGTAATTTTACCTGAAAATAAGTTTGCGGCTTGAACTCTTTGTTTTCGAGGTAACGGTTGCAAATCATGGCGAGTGTGGGCGTTTGAACACGTCCTAACGACCATACTCCGTAGCCTGCCGATATTGAAAGGGCTTGTGAAGCGTTTATTCCGACAACCCAATCGGCTTGGCTTCGGGCTTTTGCCGAAGCGTACAGGTTGTCGTACTCCTTTCCCGAACGCAAATTTTCCAATCCGTTTCGGATAGCCGAATCGGTAAGCGAATTTATCCAAAGGCGGTCGAAAGGCTTACGGCATTCCAGATAATTATATATGTAGCGGAAAATGGCTTCGCCCTCTCGACCTGCATCACAGCAATTTATAATGAGGTCGGATTTATTAAACAACTCCTTGATAACTTTAAGTTGCTTTAATGCACCCGCATCGGGTTTGTATTCTTTGCCGTCCTTAACCTGACGGGGCAGCAACTTAAATTCTGACGGGAGTATCGGCAGGTTTTCAGCCTGAAATCCTGTGATACCATAATCCTGCGGCATTGCCAACCCTACGAGGTGGCCGAATGCCCATGTAACGGCAAATCCGTTACCCTCCAAATAACCTTCACGTCGGTTATTTGCTCCGACTATGGCTGCAATACTTTGAGCAACAGACGGTTTTTCAGCAATCAAAACTTTCATATTCTATTGGATTTTTTTAGTGGTTGATATTACATTTTATGTCCTGTGGATTTTTTTACAGGTTTTTTAACTCCTTGTTGTTGCTTCTGCTCTTTGTTCTGATTCTCAGTAGGCTTTTGCTGACCTTGTTTCAGGGGTTCTTTAGAATGTTTGGTCGCTTCGTTGGTTTTGCCCTGCGAATTGACTGCTACCTGCGTTTTACTTTCATTGGCAGGTTTCACTTCCGCACCCTGCTTCTTCGCTCGGTCGGGATTCCATTTGAAGAAATCGAGTTTGCCTTTTTCAGCATTTACCTTCACGTAAGCATTGAACGGTTCGCCCTTTCCGTCTTTTACCATGCCCTGAACATAGGTTGCTTTTACCTCCCGGAGCGAGTTCTGTTGCTTTTCGTTCAAATCAACTCCTAATAGATTTTTCGGAATGCGTACTTTGTTCTGTTGTTCCTCGTTTTGGTTCTGCTGTAGCCTATTGTTCTGCTGATACTTATTACGGTCTAATCCGTCATAAGAGAAATCGTAACCGCCTTTGGCTGCATTGAACTGAACATACGCATCAAATTTTCGGGGATTATCCGTACCGATTGTGTTTTTAGAGGTCATACCCTCGACCAGCACCTTTTTTCCCTCTTTGAGTGCCTGTTGTTGTTCGGGAGATAACTCCGCACCTTTCAGGTTTTGGGAAACGGTAAGTTTATCAAGCGGTACGGCTTCCAAACGGTTGGTCTGTTTGTCTATGGAAATAAGCGACGGTACTTTTTCGCCTGGTCTTGGTTCCAGTTCGACCACACGACCACCGTTACCTGTCGCCAATAGGTTTTCCTTAACATCGTTTGGGAGCATGATACCCTGAAAAGGTTTATCCAAATCTACCTGTTGTTGCTGTGGGTGCGGAACGAATTTCAGGCTGCCGTCAGGTTGTTCCTCCAAAGACAGACGGGCTTTCATCGGATAATCCACGCCCTCGATTTTCGGGTTAATATCCACCAAGTGCGGGGACTTATACCCGTAACTCATGGCTTTGAGTTCGCCCTCTAAGTTTTCGGGCTTAATACCGTATTTCTGATACTCGCTTTCAGGAATACGGTTAGTGTCGAATTGCTTGAACTCGGTTTTCTGTTCGGTTGTTGTATCCATTTTTTCTTTTTTCTGTTCGGTTTGAATTTGTTTTTCGCTCTCTTTGGTTGATTGATCCTGCTGATTCATGTAATCTTTCGGATTGATACGGTACTTCTGCAAATCTTCTTCTTTGATATGCAGGATTTTGTCAAGCATATCGACCGTAACGGCATAAAACCCTGTATGTGAGGGATTTTTAGCCTGATTAAAGAAGTTTTTGAAAAAGTTTTCGATAGGGTCGGCGTGTTTGTCGATTTTGAGAAAATCGGTTTCTTTCGCCTTCATGGGGTCAATGGCATCAATGTTTCCTTTCTTGTCAATGCCTTTCACTACTTTAAGTTTGTTACCTTCTCCTTCATCTCGCATCAGGAGAACTTTGTCTTTCGGATTTAATTTTTCATCCATGATAAAAACTGTTTTTTGTTCTGCATCACTATTAATGCAGAATAAAAATAGTGGTAATCGGCAGGCTGAGAGTAGGCTTTCCGTGAGGTGGCAGTGTGTGGCTTCGATTTGGCAGTGTGTGGCGTTGGGAATTGATAATTCACCAAAATGGAAGGTAAAAAAACTGCCACCCTTTGAGGAAAGGTGGCAGCAAATGTTTTGAAGTGGCTTTAGATATTTATATTATTGCCAAATAATACTTATAGCGATTTTGCCATAATTTGGGAAAATGCACTTTTCAAAGAGTTTAATCCCTCTTATGTCATCATATGAGCTAAACCATTCGGAAGCTTCTACAATTTCAGTATCTTCACATTTGAGTCCATTATTAAAATAATCTCCAGCAACAGTAAGAGGAGGAGTCTTTTTTGACGAATGCTCAATGAAATACTTATATGGGAAATCATGTGATTTCCAACTATATTCAATCATATTATCCCTTGAAAAAACCACCATAATAGGGTATGCGTCAATTTCTATATATTTAAGTAATGTCGCAGAAAGACTTGTTCCAAATTCCTTTGTCAACGATTCTATCAAAGAAAAATCAAATTTTCGCGTTTGAACAGCTTGTTTAAAACGAGATGTTGGCATTAGCAAGTTTGAAGCGAAATGATCAGCCTCCATTTCTACGATGTTTTTCCTCTGGAATCTGTAATATGATTTATGCAAAGACTTTCCTTTTTTTAGAGCATTACGATGTTCATCAATAAAGAAATGTCCTAATTCATGAGCAAATGAAAATCGAAGTCGTGCATTGTCTGTCGATTGGATATTTTGTGTATTCAAATAAACATGAAAATCATTAGAATCATGTTCTAAAAGACCATCAAAACAATCTCCATATTCTCCATAATTATACGTTACACCAGATTTTTCGGCAATGAGTTCTGGCAACACCATACTATGTGGACAATAATCAATAGATATAAATTCAGCTAATTCAGCTAATTCTTTTTTTCGAGCATTATCTATTGTCATTCTTCTTTTTCTTAGCTTCTTCTTTATCTCTTTTCATTTTCGCAAGCATATCTTCTGGGATATCTTTCCCTTCTCTTGCAGCTAATGCCCAATTCCTTTCTCCCTCTGAATTGTCAATTGCAATTACTCTTTTCTTTAGTGTCTGCTTTTTATCCTCAAATACAAAATCAGGAGATTCTAATTCTTTGGGCAACGGAATATAGTCTATATTTTCTTCAAAAACGGACATCTGTTCATCTGTTGTAGGGAATAGGTACCCATGTGATTTCAGTGCATTTTCAAGATATGCTTCAAAATCTGCATCCTGTATTTTTATTTTTTTTGTCATTGTTGTTATGATTTAATCGTTTGACAAGTGGAGTTTTGGATAATATGCGCTTTAATTTTATCCAAAGCTCTTTTTTTGATTTGCCTAATATTAGCAGGTGTAGTCGAGTATCTATTGCTTAACTCACTTAAAACTTCATCCGGCAAATGTTTATTTTCTTCCTGATATAGAAAACAGGTAAGTAAAATTTCTCGGTCTCTTTCAGATAACAAACTCAATGCATCATTTAAAATTTTCTTTTGAGGTGTCTCGTAATCAACAATATCATCTTCAATATCAGAAGTAGAAGTTATTACATCCTCATTCAATGGGATATTTTTTCTGTCATTCAGATTATATTCTTTGATTAAATCAAGAGTCTCGTTATAAGCTATTTTTGACATCCATGTTGACAACTTACTTTTCTTAGAATCATATGTTGGATGCGAATAAATAGTCATCATAGTGTTACTAAAGACATCTTGTGCCAACTCCGCTCCGTTCTCAATATCTAACTTCGCGCAAACGCTATAGCATAAAGACCATAGCAAGTTCTTGTATCGCTTATAAAAAATACGAAAAGCGTCCTTTGCCTCAGCCTCATTTTCTTCCTTATAAGACATTAAAACAAAGAGATCTTCATCTGTGTATGAAGTATCTAATTGTTTCTTGTTTTGCATAACATCCATATTTTGACAATCTATATTAATATACTCGTAAGCGTGACCAATTACGGTAAACTGCTAGTTTTCTGCAAAGTTAGCAAAAATGTCACGCTTATGAGTATAATGGTTAAACTAATGCAGAGAATAGATAATGACCGATATGATAACTTATAGCAAGACTTCATTAAGAGACAAAAGCTCCTGCAAAGCTTTCGATTGGAGTGATAAGAGCGAGTTATGGTTTTATAGAGGTTTCAAGTTTAACATATACAGAGTAAAAGCAGAGATAATATATTATGGTCATCAGTCGCAACCAACCTTCAATGGGAATAGTCGGCTTAATAGTTAAAATACAAATTAATAAAATAAATTGAGTATGAATGTACATGACGGGGCGCCGGATACGCAAAAAGAAAAAATCCCCTTGAAGTTAGTTATTGAGGGGAAAGAGTATGAAACCTGTGAACAATATCTGACAGGTGCAGAGTTGAAGCAATTAGCTGGTATTCCTTTGGAAACCGAATTGTTTCTATCTATCAGTAAGCCGTATAATGACGAACTGATAGAAAACGATACGCGAGTAAATCTGGCAAGACCGGAAACGGAGTATTTTTTTGTGAAAAAGAAATTGCACTTCACAATCAATGGAGTTCCTTTTGTTTGGTACAAGCAATATATCCGTGGCGTACAAATTCGAGAGTTAGGAGGGATTTCGCCTAATGATGAACTATACCTTGATATTCCCGATGGTTGGAACGATGATTTCATTGAAGACGATGAAATTGTTGATTTAGCTCGTCCGGGTGTAGAACACTTCATTTCTAAACCCAAACAAAAAGAGTTTAAAATCATAGTAAATGCTCGTGAAAAGGCTTGGTCGCAGACTACCATATCTTTTGAACAAGTCATTGTATTGGCATTCGGTTCCTACGACAATAATCCGAATAAGGGTTATACCGTTACTTATAGTAAGGGGCCTAAGTCTAACAGGGAAGGTTCTATGGTGAAAGGATCAGTTGTTGATGTTAAAAATAACATGATATTCGATGTCACAGCAACTGATAAATCATAGTCAAGACCTGAAACGTCTTAGAGACGAAGGTTACGAAATAGAGGTTCGTGGTGGACATTTACTTGTCCTCCATATTCCTTATGTAAGAAGCGATAAGACTATACAGTACGGAATACTAGTGAGCACGCTTACTTTGAAGAATGGAACGACGACTGCCACTCCTGATAATCATGTTATTTATTTTATTGGAGACAACCCTTGTAATGACGACGGGACGATAATAACTGCAATACAACACGATAATTCAGCCAAGAATTTTGGAGGCATAGCAATAAATCGCTCTTTCTCGAATAAGCCTCAGCAAGGCTATCCTAATTACTACGAAAAGGTGAAACGGTATGCAGATATTATTTCAGCTCCCGCTAAGTACTTGGATAGTACAGTAACTGAAAAAACGTTCAAAGTCATACCTGACAATGCAAATGAAACGGTTTTTCAGTACATTGACACTAACTCAAGTAGAGCAAATATAGACTTGATTAACTCTAAATTTAATGGGCAAAAAATCGCTATTATCGGGCTGGGCGGAACTGGTGCTTATGTATTGGATTTGATAGCCAAAACTCCTGTTTCCGAAATTCATGTTTTCGATGGAGATGACTTCGATCAACATAATGCGTTTCGCTCTCCGGGAGCTGCTTCAATTGATGATTTAAATAAGAATCAAAGGAAGGCTGAATATCTTTCCGGTATTTACGCTAATATGCACAAGCATATAATCCCTCACAGTTATTATGTACTGAAAGACAATATCCAAGAGCTCGACCAAATGTCTTTTGTTTTTATTTGCGTTGATAAAAACAATGTTCGTAACATGATAGTTAAGTACTTAATTCGCGTAGGCATACCTTGTATTGACGTTGGTTTGGGTGTAGAAACCGTAGATGATAAGTTGCGTGGAGCTACAAGGGTAACGACTGTAACTAAAGCAAAAAACGACCATTTTTCCACAAGAGTATTTGCAGAAGACAGTGAGAATAACGATTATGTAACAAACATTCAAATAGCCGAACTCAATTCGTTAAATGCTTGTTTCGCTGTAATCAAGTGGAAAAAATTAATTGGCTTTTATGTTGATCAGGAATGTGAGCACAATAGCATTTTCACGATAGGGACTTCAAAAATAATCAACGATGATGCAACATAGGTTTGTCGAGATTATTCCCGATACTATCGAAGATGGCGTGCTATATATTTCTCTGAAATACTGCACAGCCATACACAAGTGCGTGTGTGGCTGTGGCAACGAGGTGGTTACGCCTATTTCTCCTACGGATTGGAAGTTGATATTCGATGGAAAAACGGTTTCTTTATCTCCTTCTATAGGCAATTGGAGCTTTAATTGTCAATCTCATTACTGGATTAAAAGGAACGAAATCGTTTATGCCAGAGAATGGGATAAAGAAGAAATTCAATTCGGCAGGACAAATGATAAAAAGCGAAAAGCAAAGTATTACAATAAAGAAAATGAGAGCGTTAGTTCTGTTACAAAAAGACCTAAAAAGAAAAAGAGATGGAAGAAATTCTTAAAATCAATCTTTTCTTTTTGAAGTAATCATTTATAAGGTCAAGTACGACAGATAAAATAATTTTAAGCAGGAATCAATCCACCTGCATTGTTCGGATTGAAAGCTAAATTTTACAGGTATGGCTAAAAAAGTTACCGGGAAATCCGCTGCCACAGCCGCTTCTAAAGTTTTGAGAGATGGGCGAACAAGTGCTACAAGCAAGACTGCTGCAGGAAGTGCTCTCTCTCAAAGAGAAAAAAGCGGGAAACGAAAATGAGCAGCATGATTTGAAAGAGCGTAGAAGATTAAAAAACTACGCTCTCTTTTTACATTTATTCCCCTTGCTGCAACAAATGAGCTAAAGCAGGATCGTCCTTAATACGTTGCAATTCTTCGGCGACAATCTGTTTGGTTTCCTCTTTGATACGGTCGTAATTTTCTTTAATCATATCTTTCATGCGATTTACTCCGTTTTCGTCTGTGAAGTCGGTAATCACAGGAATGGATTGATACGCCTTCGTTTCGGCAGCGACTTTCGCATTGTCCACCACAATTTCGCAATGGAAAATTTTCTGCTCAATACGTTCATCGAAGTTGTCGGCAATCGCACCGACAAACATACCTTGCGTTAAGTTACTGATTTTGGAAGGTGGTATCAAGCTGTCCATTTGGGTACTGATAGAAGTCGATTTATCGTTTCGGTTGATAGTCATAGACTGGCGTTTCTGCAACACTTTCCCGAAGCGGTCGGAAAGTGTTTTTGCTGTATCTCCCACAACCTGACCGCTGAATATATTACCGACTGTGTTCATTACTACTTTGGCTTCTTTATCTCCGTAATCCCTTGTTAATTGAGAGAAATCCTGAAAGCCCAACAATACCGCAACTTTGTTGCTTCGGGCAGTGGCTATCAGGTTATCCAATCCTTTGAAATAAATTGTGGGTAGCTCGTCAATGACTACCGAACTTTTCAGTTGCCCCTTTTTGTTTATTAATTTCACGATACGGGAGTTGTAAAGTCCCAATGCCGCACCGTAGATGTTCTGCCTATCTGGATTGTTACCGACAACTAACACTTTCGGATCATCGGGATTGTTTATATCAAGAGTAAACTCATCGCCACTCATAACCCAGTACAACTGGGGTGAAATCATACGGGATAACGGAATTTTCGCACTTGCTATCTGTCCCATTAACTGGTTGGCAGCACCTCCCAACCATGCGTCCATAAAGGGAGAAAGGTAGTTTTCGAGTTCGGGATATGAAGTGAGAATTGGGAAAATATCTTCGTAGCGTTTATTCAGGAACTCAATCGCATGAGGGAACGTACAATATTTTCCGTCCTTATAAATTCGGAGATACCAAATGATTGAAGCGAACAAAATAATCGGAGATTCTACAAAGAAGTCGCCCTGCTTTTGCACCCACGTTTTATTGAGGTTGAGCATTATCGTGTAACTTGATTCGTATGCGTCACTGATATCTTCCATGAAAGACGGATTTATAGGATTACAGCGGTGCGAACGGCTCGGATCATCGAAGTTTATCACATAAAAAGTCGGAACTTTCTTATATCCTAATTGATTGTTCAATAAGTGGTTGTAGGCTATCGTGGAAAGGTCTGGAAATTTGAAATCATACACGTACATTGAGAATCCTTTCTCAATCTGCTGTTTTATATACTGATTAACAACGGCGTATGATTTTCCACTACCGGGAGTTCCGAGTACGATACTGGCACGAAAAGGATTGACGACATTTATCCAACCTTTCCATTGCTTTTTCTTATACCAAAACTTGGTTGGTAGGTTTACGGAATATTCACTCTGTAATAAGCGTGTTTCTTGCATGAAACTTTCGTTCTCTGTGTTGAAAACATCGTCGAACATATTGTTTTTAAGCAAACGGCTCATCCATAAGCCACCGACCAATAAAAACAGATAGCCTGTTGCTATTGTGAGGATATAAAAACCTGTTGTTGCCGCTGTGGGTAACGGCAAATCAAGTATCCACCAGTTCATAAAGAACAGGATAAAACCAATTGCAAGAAAAACATAGATTTTCGGCCAAGTGATTTTTTCCTCTTTCACACCCTTAGTTCCCAAACAGGAAAGGGCAAGGAAAACAACGGCAAATAATTTGGTGTACAGAATATTGCCGAATAGTCCGGCAGTGCGGTCAAAGTTCAGTAGTATCTTATCAACTACTCCAATATTGATTCCCCATTCCCGCAAAGCGAAATAGCAGAACCAATAAATGTTTATCACTACGAAAATTATGCTTATTGCTCGCATAAATTCCATGACTTTAGCAAGTCCTCTTAAATCATCTTCTTGTTGCATTTCAATAAAATTTTAAATGTTTGAGAAGCGAAATTATAGAGGTGAACCCGAAGATTTGAGAGTTTGAAACGGACTGGCAGCATGTGGCTTCGGTTTGGCAGTATGTGGCTTCAAAGTCAATTATACCAAATGTTATAAGCCATTATTGCTTCTGTATTTCAGATATTTGCTAAATTTGCAGTCGATAATCACAAATACAAATTAAAATGTATAAAATTGAAGATATAAACATAGGAGATGAAGTCATTTTTTATTCTACCAATTCACAGAGTAACCATGATTTGTACTGGAAAGTTAGAGGTAAAATGAATAATCAAATTATGATTGAACTAACAGAATTTGGTTTTGATGAGTATTGGAGTATTTCTATAAATGAAGTTGTTGGACACATTCCTCTAAGCAAGAGCAAAAAGTAGATTTTATAAAAAATACTTTCTTTTCATGTAATTAAGTAGCGTTAGATTGACTTTGAAAATATATTGGCATGCATTTAGATTTATTTCAAAATATTGAAACAATTTCGGAGAATGATTTACACCCTAAGTTTAAGTTACTTCGGGACAATCCAACTTTAATAGGAGAAAGAAGTATTCTAATTAATTGGACAGATGGTTTTATTGACAGGGATAATAAAATAATCAAAGAATTTCAAACTACTTTTCATTCCAGTTTTTGGGAATTTTATTTATTTCAAGTTTTTAAAGAGTTAGGATTGGTTATTGATTTCACAAAAGATAGACCTGATTTTATTATTGAATCACCTTTAAAATTGTTTATTGAAGCGGTAGTTTCAAACGTTAAGAAAGATGGGCGAGAAGAAGCGACAAGGAACTCAGATGACGTATTATCTATGATAGTTCCTCCTCCTCTGCAAAAAGATTTTTATAAAGTTTTAGATGAGTCTATCGTTCGAAATTCAAATGCAATTCTTAACAAGAGTTCTAAGTATTTGGAAAAGTATCTGAAGTGCGATTGGGTCGATGAAAAAATCCCATTTACCATAGCATTAAGTTCCTTCGACCAAGTAAATTATGGTAGAGAATACTTTTATCCAATGCTAGCATTATTGTATGGATTTTATTATCATCCAGAATCAGATGGATATGAGCAAAAAGAATCAATAATCAAACCGGATACCGAATCAAACATTCCAATTGGAATATTTAGAGATAAGTCATTTGAGCATATATCCGCAATAATCTTTTCTTGCACTACAACTCTAGGTAAATTAACATCTCTATCTATTTCTGAAAAAGAATCCGACATACAGTTAAATAGCGTTATTAATATTAGGAATGACTATGAACCACCATATTATAAGATTCAAGTCGTTTCTAGCGAAAATCCAGAGTATCTGACAGATGGATTATTCGTTTTTCATAATCCATTCGCAAAAAATAAATTGGATAAAGAAATATTCGCAAAAACAAATGCAACCCAAATTATTATAGATAAAGAAGGCTTAAAATTTGAAGGAGAAAACACTCCGATATATTCAAGATTGAATTTATTTAAGTTCATGATTAATAGCGATATAATTGAAGCTATACATAGGGACTTTAATAGTTTTATAAAAATATAAAAGCAAATGGGATTAATAAGGACTTTTCACCCAATCGGACAAGGCGCATTTTACACAGAAAGACACAACTCGAAAAATAATAATTTCACTGTTGTATATGATTGCGGATCTAAGACATTAAATCAATTTGAATTAGAAAGAAAAGTAAAATCGACTTTTCTCAAAAATGACATAATGAAGTGATTTAAACTTTTTGTAATTGAACAATAAATAGTTAGTATTTTAAATACTAAAGAAGAGAAGGAAACGTTTTGTAAGTGACAAAACAAC
>JARXWK010000034.1 GCA_029916745.1 Dysgonomonadaceae bacterium PH5-43
AAGTCCTTTCGCTTACCAATGGGTATGCTGTGGACTTAAATGAGAATACGAAGAATATGAATATACAATAACTTAAACGAAACTCAGGTTAATAATACGTGTAAATAAAATTGACTCGCCCCTCTCACTCCCTATACTCTGTTGGTGTTACTCCTGTGTGTCCTTTGAAATATCTGGTGAAGAACGATTGATTAGGGAAGTTAAGTTCGTGTGATATTTCTTGTATCGACTTGCTGGTGTTGTCGAGAAGAAATTTAATAAGCATTACTGTTCTCTCTGCTATCCATTCGGAAGGAAGTTTTCCTGACCTATTCTTTATGATTTTTGAAAAATACTTGGGAGTAAGGCAAGCTTCTTCGGCATAGAACTCTACACGACGATGCTCTTTAATGTTCTTAACTAATGAAATAGTGAAATTGCGAAATACTTGTTCTTGATGAGATAAACAACGTTTTTCTTTGGGTTGATTAGCTGCAAAGTAGTTAACTATCTCCAATGCGAGTATAGTCATCAGTGAATTTCTAATCTCTTGTTTTAATGGGCCTTGTACTTTAATATATTGTTGCTCTATAAATTCATATATCTTATGAGCTTCTTTTAATTGTTCTTCTGTTAAGTGTATGTAAGGCTCTTCTCGTATGTGTGAAATATAGTTTTCTACAGGTTGAGACATTGCTAACTTATCAAGAAATCCAAATCCAGTTGTTACGAGCTTAATGCGTGCATCTTCAGAAATTTCAATAACTTGAACTACAGAATAGGGGAGAAGAAGAACAAAACTGCCACGCTTTATATCTATAGTATTTATGTCGACTGCAATCTTAGCTGTGCCTGCAATACATATAAATACAATCACTCCAGAATCTAATATCATAGGCCCTTTGTCTTTCAACGAATGAAAGTTGGTAGAGTCGCTATCGAACAGTAGATAACCTTCGTTAGTTAATTCCTCTCTTTTTTTATTTAATGGAGTCGGGTTTATACTCATAGCTTTCTTTATTGTTTGTGTCAAAAGTAACAATTATAGATGAAATTTGTTATATAATAAAACAATAAAAAAGGGAAATAATGGACAATATACAGGCTTTATTAATAAATACTCTGTAGTTATAGTCGCTTACCTTTGTGTGATGAAAATGTTATATAAGAAAATAAATGAATTAAATATGAAAAAGAGTTTAGTTTTAATGTTGGCAGTCTTTCTTCTTGTTGGCTGTAAAGATGCAAAACAAGACAAAGCAGTGGTAAGGAATGTTAAAGTAGACACTGTGACGGTTTATGGCGAAGTGAGTAGTAGCACATTTCCTGGTAAGGTAATAGCATCTTCGGATATAAATCTGGCATTTAGAGTTGGAGGTCCTATTAGTAAGGTGTATGTTGGTGTTGGTTCTTATGTTCGCAAGGGACAAGTGTTGGCAGAGATAGATTCGAGAGATTATGAAGTTCAGCTTGCAGCTACCGAGGCAGAGTATAATCGTATAAAGAATGAGGCAGAGCGTATAGCTAAACTTTATGAAAAGGGAACCGTAACTCCTAACGATTACGATAAGGCTCGTTTTGGATATAAACAAATAGAATCAAAACTTAATGCTCATCGCAATGCGCTTAAAGATACTAAGCTTATAGCTCCGAGTGATGGTTATGTTCAGAAACGCCTGTTCGAACCAGGAGAAACCGTAGGCGCAGGTATGCCTGTAATTTCTATGATAAACACAGGTCTTGGCGAAGTGGAAATTAATATTCCTTCGTCTGATTATATTCGTAGAGAAAGTTTCGATTCGTATTATTGTACTGTAGATATTTATTCGGGTAAAACGTTTAATCTCGAACCTATAGGCATAACTCGTAAGGCTAATGCTAATCAGCTTTACACTATGCGTTTTAGACTTAAAGACGAGAATAAAGAAATGCCCGGACCGGGAATGTCGGTTATGGTAACTATAAATTATAAACCAGAAGACAGTAATATGGTAGTTGTGCCTAATGTTGCTGTATTTAATGCCGACAATATAAATAAGGTGTGGGTGTATAATAAAGAGAATGAAACAGTATCGGCAAAGAGTGTCGAACTGGTTAATATATTGAGTAACGGTATGGCTGTAATCTCTTCGGGACTTACAGTTGGAGATGTTGTGGTGTCGGCAGGTGTTCATTCGCTTAAAGAAGGTGAGAAAGTAAAGTTATTACCTAATACATCGTCAACTAATATAGGAGGAATGTTATGATAGACTTTGGAGGTTGGGGGTTGAAGAACTCTAAATTGGTTTACTTTCTCGTATTTATATTAACAATAGGAGGGGTGTTGGCTATAAGAAGTATGGGTAAATTAGAAGACCCAGAACTTATTGTTAAGCAAGCAATGGTGGTTACTACTTATCCTGGAGCTTCGGCTCATCAGGTAGAGCTTGAAGTAACAGATGTGTTGGAGAAGTCGATTCGAACAATGAAAGATGTAGATTATGTGGAGAGTCGTTCGATGAATGATTTGTCTATGATTACCATAAATCTTTCTACTCTTGTGCCTAACAATGGGGTGGAAGATGTTTGGAATATTCTTAGACGTAAAGTATCGGACGTGCAAAGTCAGCTACCCGAAGGAGCTTCGGCATCTATTGTTAAAGACGATTTCGGTGATGTGATGGGAATGTTTTATGCTATGACATCAGATGGCTTTACCGACAGAGAATTGGGTGATTATGCCGATCTGCTTAAACGCAATATATTGGAGATAGAAGGTGTATCGCGTGTAGATATTTACGGACAAGGCAAAGAGTGTATCAATATAGAACTTTACGAAGATAAGTTGGCTAACTTAGGAGTATCGCCAGCCGAAGTTCTTTCTACTCTTACAGGACAAAATAAAACAGTTTATTCCGGCTATTATGAAGCAGGAGGTTCTCGAATAAGGCTCTCTGTTAACGACAGATACAGAGATGTTTCTGATATAGAAGAGTTGCTTTTACAAGGACATCAAGGCGATCAGTTTAGGTTGAAAGATATTGCTAAAGTATCGCTTGGTTACGAATCTCCTGTTCGTAATATGCTTAATTACGACAACAAGAAAGCTTTAGGTATAACTATCTCGGCAGTAACCGAAGCCGATATTACTCAGGTTGGGGCAAAGGTAGAAAAGTTGATAGAAGACTTAACTAATAATCGTTTGCCTGTGGGTATAGAATTACATAAGGTGTTCTTTCAGCCCGATAGAGTACATAACTCTCTGAATAGTTTTTGGATTAATCTAACAGAGTCGGTACTTATAGTTGTGATACTGTTGATTATATTTATGGGCTTTAAGAGTGGTATTATTATAGGTGTAAATCTTATAATAATAATATTCGGTTCGGTGCTTGTGCTTAACTTTACAGGAGGAACATTACAGAGGGTGTCTCTTGCTTCCTTCGTGTTGGCTATGGGTATGCTTGTTGATAATGCAATAGTTATACTCGACGGTATTCTTATAGACCTAAAGCGAGGCATACCTCGAAAAGAAGCTCTCACTAATATAGGAAAGAAAACGGCTATGCCTTTGTTGGGAGCAACGCTTATTGCTATACTTGCATTCTTCCCTATTTATCTGTCTCCTGATACGGCAGGTATTTATGTGCGCGATTTATTTATTGTGCTTGCAGTCTCTCTTATCATTAGTTGGATACTTGCCCTTGTGTATGTGCCTATACAGGCTGATAGAATGATAAAGGCGAGCAACGATAAATCTAATGAAGATCCATTTGCAAGCAAGGGTTATAAAGCTCTCCGAAAAGTTCTTACTTGGACTCTCAACAATAGAACGATAACCATATCGTGTACTGTAATTCTGCTGTTTGTTGCTTTACTTTGTTATAGGTTATTGCCACAGGGGTTCTTCCCAGATATGGACTACGACCAATTATATATAGAGTATAAACTACCCGAAGGTAATTCGAGCGATAAGGTTGAAGAAGATTTAATATCTATTACCGACTACTTATTATCGCGCGATGAAATTACTCACGTTACAACTTCAGTAGGAGGAACTCCTGCTCGCTACAACTTAGTGAGAAGTGTTGCTGAGCCGTCGTTATCTTATGGCGAACTTATTGTAGATTATACTTCTTCTAAAAAATTAGTATCTACTATTGATGAGATACAGCAGTATCTTACCGATCATTATCCGCAGGCTTATGTTAGGCTGAAAAGATATAATCTTATGTATAAGAAATATCCTATAGAGGTACAGTTTAATGGTCCCGACCCAGCGGTTCTTCGTAATCTAACAGAACAGGCTTTGGATATAATGGACAAAAGTGATGCTATATTTCTTACTAAATCAGATTGGGAACCTAAAACTCCTACGTTTATGGTCGACTATAATCAGTCTATCGCACGCAATGTAGGGCTTAGCCGACAAGATGTTGGTCTTTCTCTTCTTAGTGCTACTAACGGAATACCAGCAAGTGTGTTTTACGATAGTAATCAACGACAAACTATTTACCTTAAATGTGTGAATAGTGAAGGTAAACCTATTGAAAATCTTCAGAATGCTTCGGTATTTGGTATGATACCTTCGCTTAACTTCTTGAATAAAGAACTAATCCAAGGGCTTATAACTGGTGCTTATACCGAAGAAGATGTACTGAATGAGATGATGAGTACAGTTCCTCTAAGCCAAGTAGCCGATGGAGTTAAACTTGTTTGGGAAGACCCATTGGTGATAAGATATAATAACCAACGTGCAATGAGAGCTCAAGGTAATCCGGTAAGTGGTGTGGGTACGGAAGATGCTCGTCAGACTATAGTGAAACAGATAGAGGCTATAGATCTACCCGAAGGTTATACTATGCAATGGGAAGGTGAATATAAAGCAAGTACACAATCGAGTGCTTATTTATTTAAGTATTTCCCTTTGGCTATAATTCTTATGATAGCTATTCTTATAATGTTGTTTAAAGATTACAGAAAGCCTATTATCATATTCTGTTGTATACCTTTATTATTAATTGGTGTAATATTCGGAATGTTGATTTCTGGTAAGACTTTCGGCTTTGTAGCTATTGTTGGTGTATTGGGGCTTATAGGTATGATTATAAAGAACGGTATTGTGCTTATGGACGAGATAACGCTTCAATTAAATTCGGGTGTCGACCCACTTAAAGCTCTACTTGATAGTTCGTCAAGTCGTTTTCGCCCAGTAATGATGGCATCTCTTACTACCATACTCGGAATGATACCTTTGTTGGGTGATGACTTGTTTGGTCCACTTGCAGTAACCATTATGGGAGGCTTATTTGTTGGCACTATCATAACTTTACTTATAATACCAGTGCTTTATTCTTTATTTTTCAAAATTAAAATAACAAGACAATGAACAGAGTAAAATATATTTTAGCAAGTATCTGCTTATTGGTAACTTTTAATGTTTCGGCTCAACAAGCTGTAGTTACATTGCAACAATGTAGAACAATGGCTTTAGAAAACAATAAAAAGATAGCTATAGCTTCGGAGAATAAAACAAAAGCAGAACAAGATGTGAAGGCTTATCGCACTAATTATTTGCCTAAATTATCTGCTTCGGGTAATTATCTGTTTACTACATCAAGCTTAGAAAAGTCTATGAATCTTATGGGTATGATTCCTTTAGAGTTAGATTTGCAGCTTAATAATACTTATGTAGCTGGCATTAGTTTGGAACAGCCAATTTATATGGGAGGTAAAATAACTTCGGCTTATAAAATGGCTAAGATAGGGGAGGAAATAGCTGAACTTAATGAACAGAAAACACAAGAAGAAGTTATATTACTCGCCGATGAGGCTTACTGGACTTATGTTCAGACTTTAGAACTTACTAAAACGGTTAAAGCCTACAAAAGTTTGATAGAGAAACTTCTATCAGATGTAGAAAATGCTTATAACGCAGGAATGAAGCCTCGTAACGACTTATTGAAAGTGCAAGTTAGTCTTAATGAAGCCGAACTACAACTGTTGCAAGCCGAGAATGGCGTAACACTCTCAAGAATGAACCTTTGCCATACTTTAGGCTTGTCTCTTTCTACAGAACTTATGGTTGAAGATTATAATGATAAACAGGTAGTAACAGATTTGCCTACTCCTGATGTTGAGGCTCGTCCTGAATATTCTATACTTAATAAGCAGATAGATTTTAAGTCGCAACAGGTAAAGCTTGTGCGAAGTGAGTTTCTTCCTAATGTAGGTGTAATGGGTAATTTTGGTTATGCTAATGGATTAAAGTTTAACAATAATAAGTTACTTGATAAGACAGCTTTTTCGGCAGTAGTTTCGGTAAATATACCTATCTTTCGTTGGGGAGAGAGTGTAAATAAGGTTCGTAGTGCAAAGGCGGAAAAGAATATGGCAATACTTCAGCGTGATGAATTATCGGAACAAATGGAACTTGAACTACAACAGGCTATAAATACTTTAGACGAATCGGTTAAGGAAATAACTTTAGCCGAACGTTCTCTTGTTCAAGCTGAAGAGAATATGCAGGAGAGTCGCAACAGATACGATGCCGGCTTAGAAACAATGTCGGACTACTTGGAAGCGCAAACTCTATGGCAGCAAGCTAACTTTTCGCTTATAAAAGCTCGTACATCATCAAGATTAGCTGAAACTAAGTATCTTAAAGCAGCAGGGAAAATGCAATTAGGAGAGAATAACTAAGTTATGATGTTTTAGTTATTACTTCCATTCTACAATTCTTACAATCGAATTTTAGATTTAATTTATTTCCACCAGTAGCAAGATAAAGAGGTTCTTTTATGGGTTTATGGGTGCTGACTTTCGGACAATACCCTAACTGAAACTTAATGCAGTACTTAGTAAACATAAGTGTTGCATTAGTTTGAGGGTTAGCTTCGAAGGCTTCATCTATTGCCGTAACACCGTGTTGTGTGTAAAACTCACGAGCCTTACGGTTGTAAACATTTCCTTTATAGTCGAGTTCCGACTCGGGGTAAAGGTTATTAGTTGGCTGTATAGAATGAATAGGTTTACGAAGAGCAATTTTCCTTACCGACACTAAAGCATCTATAATGTTTCGTCTCATATCCGAGAGGATAGACGAGGGGATAAACCAGTTGTTTGTAAGCTTATTGCTCAATTCATTTAGTATGAAGTTGGTATTGCCAAGCTTACTTAACTGTCGATAGATGTTTTCTTTTTGGTCTTTCTGTGATAATTCTTTATCGAATGATGCTGTTACCGTTGCGCTGAACATATCTTCGTCGGTAGCAGTTAGCGAAAACCCAAAGTTATTTTCTTCGAGAATGAAGTCAACACTTATCTTTCGTTCTGCCGACTTTTTAGATAAAACCTTTTCAAACTCCTGATTGAAGTTTCTGTAAAGAGTAAGTCCTGTGTTTAGTCGAGGCATTTCGGCAGGATATATCTTTTCTCCATCAACCTTATTAACTCTAAAGCCTTGAACTTCCTTCTTTTCGTTGATAAAGCATAGCCCATCGCCATTGTTGATAGATTTAAGGCTTGATAATGTAAAGTAATATCCTTTCAGTTCTTTAATGCTCCCTAATAGCTCCCCTTGTGATTTAGGAGAAAGAGATAATAGTTTGTTGTTTCTTTCATTTAGAAAGTAATCGGTAAACCCTCTGTTGAAACTCTTTTCGGGGTTGGGAAGGAAAAAACAAGTGCTTTTACCAGACGAAGACGCTCTATATTCTTCTCTTCTTTCGAAAATCTTATCAAGTTCTTTGCGGTAATAAGCAGTAATGTTTTTTACGTAAGAAATATCTTTTAATCGTCCCTCTATTTTGAAAGAAGAAACACCAGCATCTAATAACTTCTCTAAGTTTGCCGACTGATTTAAGTCTTTCAGAGATAGTAGATGTCGGTTGGAAGCAATAACATTATTCTCGCCATCGATTAAATTATAAGGCAGTCTACAATACTGAGCGCACTCGCCTCTGTTTGCACTTCTACCCGAAAGAGCTTGACTTATATAGCATTGTCCGCTATAAGAGGTACATAAAGCTCCGTGTACAAACACTTCTAAAGGTACGGACGTGCTATTAGATATATTCTTTATTTCAGATAATGATAACTCACGAGCAAGTACTACCTGTGCAAATCCTGCATCTTCGAGAAACTTAACCTTATCAATAGTGCGATTGTCTGTTTGTGTGCTTGCGTGAATGGCTATAGGAGGTAGGTTTAAGTTTACTATCCCCATATCTTGGATAATTATAGCATCGGCATTGATGCGATATAAATCCCAAATAAGACTTTCTACTTCTTTTAATTCCGAATCTTTAAGAATAGTATTGATAGCCACATAAACCTTAGCATTAAACAGATGGGCGTAATCAATTAGTTCAGAAATATCATCTAAGGAATTACCAGCAGCCGACCTTGCACTAAACTTAGGCGCGCCTATATATATAGCATCGGCACCGTGATTGATAGCCTCTATACCTATCTCTTTGTTCTTTGCCGGAGCCAGAAGTTCTATCTTTCTAACAATTTTCATATTAAATTTGATTTGGACAGACGTAATAACTTAACCAATTTTTGAATAATAGATTAGCGTGAGCTCTCCATTTTACCGAGATAGGATTGTTAGGATTGTTATCGATATAGTAATTTGCAGGAATATGTATTGGTAAACCTTTGTTGATGTCGCGTATGTATTCGTTGTTAAGAGCTTCGGGAGCATATTCGGAGTGTCCGGTAATGAAAATGTCTTTACCATTACGAGCCATAACGATATAAACTCCAGACTCGTTAGACTCAGAAACAATTTCAAGTTCGGGGTGTTTCAAAATATCTTCTTTACGAATTTCAGTATGCCTACTGTGAGGAACGAAAAACTCATCATCGAAACCCTTAAACAAAGGCAAGCGATTGTTAGATAGGGTATGCTTGAATATGCCAAACATCTTTTTGTTTAACTCATACTTAGGTACACCATAGAAATGATATAGAGCAGCCTGTGCAGCCCAACAAATATACAAGGTAGACTTAATGTTTTCGGAAGCCCAATTAAATATGCTTTGCAATTCTTGCCAATAGTTTACGTCTTCGTACTCTAATAACTCTACAGGAGCTCCGGTAATTATTAGTCCATCGTAATGTTTATCTTTAATATCTTCAAAGTTTTTGTAGAAAGCATTAAGATGTTCTTCTGGCGTATTCTTGCTTTTATGAGATTTAATCTTTATAAAATCAAGATTAATATTAAGAGGATAGCTATGTAATAGACGCACGAAATCAGTTTCTGTAACTATTTTAGTAGGCATTAAATTCAGTAATGCAATATTAAGAGTAGAGCCATTGACAGGCGAAAGTTTTTGTTCTTCAACAACAAAAATATTTTCTTTCTTTAGTATTTCTACTGCGGGCAAACTATCGGGAATATATATTGGCATAATTATTTGTCTTTACAGACTGCGAAGATAATAGAAAAACGCAAAGCTTGTAATATAGCTTTGCGTTTTTTTAATATAAGGGTTATGATTTGCTACTTATACTACACCCTGAGCAAGCATTGCTTTAGCGATTTTCATAAACCCGGCAATGTTTGCACCTTTAACGTAATTGATATAACCATTGTTTTCTTTGCCATATATTACGCATTGTTCGTGAATAGAGTTCATTATCTGAAGCAGTTTAGCATCTACTTCGTTGGCAGTCCACTGAATATGCATAGCATTTTGAGTCATCTCTAAGCCAGAGGTGGCAACACCACCAGCATTTACAGCTTTGCCAGGACCATAGATTATCTTATTCTCTATAAATAATTCAGTAGCCGCAGTGGTACAACCCATATTTGAAAGTTCACCAACACATATTACACCATTGTTGATAAGATTACGAGCATCTTCTTCATTCAATTCGTTTTGAGTAGCACAAGGAAGAGCTATGTCTACCTTTTGTTCCCAAGGACGTTTGTTAGGGAAAAACTCTACTCCATACTTTTCGGCATAAGGTCTAACAATATCTTCGCCAGAAGCACGTAGTTCGAGCATATATTCTATTTTGTCTCCTGTAATACCATCGGGGTCATAAACATAACCGTCAGGTCCTGAAATTGTAACAACCTTACCTCCTAACTGAGAAGCTTTAAGAGCAGCACCCCAAGCAACATTGCCAAAACCGGATAGTGCTATAGTTTTACCTTTTATATCTAAGTTATGAGCTTTAAGCATATTAACAACAAAGTATATTCCTCCAAAGCCAGTCGCTTCGGGACGAACAAGCGAACCTCCAAAATCTAAACCTTTACCTGTGAATGCACCTGTGTTTTCGTGTGCAAGTTTTTTATACATACCGTACATATAACCAACTTCGCGAGCTCCAACGCCTAAGTCTCCAGCGGGAACATCGGTGTCTGGACCTATATGTCTCCATAGCTCAAGTATAAAAGCTTGGCAGAATCGCATAACTTCAGCATCAGATTTGCCTTTAGGAGAGAAGTCGGAGCCTCCTTTGCCTCCACCCATGGGAAGTGTTGTGAGAGCATTCTTAAATGTTTGTTCGAAACCTAAAAATTTTAAGATAGAAAGGTTTACTGAAGGGTGAAAGCGTATACCTCCTTTATAAGGACCAATAGCATTATTGTGCTGTACTCGGTAGCCTAAGTTTACCTGAACTTTACCTTTGTCGTTAACCCAAGGTATTTTGAAAGAAAAGATACGATCAGGTTCAACTAATCGCTCTATAATACTTGCCTTTTCAAACTCAGGATGTTCGTTATAAACATCTTCTATTGTGGAGAGAACTTCCTCTACAGCTTGTAGGTACTCCTTTTCTCCTGGGTGCTTAGCCTCTAAGGCTTGAAGAATACTTTCTGTTTTCATACTAATTAAATTTAAATAGTAACTCTCCCCAAACTTACTGTATTTTATTTTATATTTGTGCTAAATATCGAAATAATTTATCAATCAATAAGAAATAATATGGTAGAGCGAGCTATTGATATGAAAAAATTAGTGCTTAAAGATGTGTCTTTCGCTAATTTAATGAACAAACGAATACTAAATGTTTTACTGATAGCAACACCTTACGATGCTTTTATGCTCGAAGATGATGGGCGTATCGACGAACAAATATTTAATGAATATACATCTTTGAGTCTTCGTTATCCTCCTCGTTTTACTCAGGTTTCGACAGAGAGAGAAGCTATATCGGCAATGACGCAAATAAACTTCGACCTTGTTATTTGTATGCCTAATATGGACGATTCGGATATCTTTGTAACTGCTAATAGAATAAAAGAGCTTTATCCTCTTATTCCTATTATAGTGCTAACTCCTTTCTCGCGTGAAGTGTCGAAAAGAATATCAAACGAAGACTTATCTTCTATCGATTATATATTTAGTTGGTTGGGCAATGCTCAGCTTTTGTTAGCTATCATAAAGTTGTTGGAAGATAGAATGAATGTAGATGATGATATTGAGTCGGTGGGAGTACAAACTATTCTTATTGTAGAAGACTCTATAAGATTTTATTCATCGGCTTTGCCTCTTATCTACCAGTTTATTTTGTTACAATCTAAAGAGTTTTCTAAAGAAGCTCTTAATGCTCACCAACAAACACTCAGAATGCGAGGACGACCAAAGGTGCTTCTTGCCCGTTCTTATGAAGAGGCAGAAACCTTGTATGATAAATACAAACATAATATGTTGGGAGTTGTTTGTGATATGAGTTTTAGTCATAACGATAAGAAAGACGATTTAGCAGGATATAAACTCGGTTGTAAAATAAGAAAAGAAGATAGATTTGTTCCTATTATCTTTGATTCGTCAGACCCCTCGAATAAGGTGTATGCTGAAGAACTAAGATGTAGTTTTGTGGATAAAAACTCTAAAACATTCCCATTAGACTTAAGAAGAGAAATAAAGAACAACTTTGGCTTTGGCGATTTTATAATTATAAATCCTCAGACAAGAGAAGAAGTTATGAGGGTAACATCTCTGAAAGACCTTCAAACTAAGATATTCGATATACCAGATGATTCGCTTGTTTATCACCTTTCTCACAATCACTTCTCACGTTACTTTTATTCTCACGCTATATTTCCTATAGCAGAGTTTCTGAGAGAGATTGATGTGTCGGATTATAAAAGTATGGAAGAGGCAAGACAGGTAATCTTTGATGCTATAGTAAGTTATAGAAAGATGAAAAACTCTGGAGTTGTAGCGGTTTTCGACAAAGATCGTTTCGACGAATACTCTAATTTTGCTCGTATAGGAGATGATTCTCTTGGAGGTAAAGGGCGGGGGCTTGCCTTTATGGGGCAGATGATAAAGAACAACACATTCTTATTTGAAGAAAAGTATCCAAAAGCTTTAGTGCGTATACCCCAAACATTAGTTTTGGCTACAGATATATTCGACGAATTTATGGAAACTAACGACCTTTACGATATTGCTTTGCAAGATTTGCCTGACGAAGATATTCTTAGATATTTTCTTAAGGCTACGCTTCCAAACTGGTTGATAGAAGATCTTATGGCATTCTTAGAAGTTCTTAAAACACCAATAGCAGTTCGTTCTTCAAGTTTGTTAGAAGATTCGCATTATCAGCCTTTTGCCGGTATATACAATACTTATATGATTCCTAAGTTTGAAGATAAATACGAAATGCTCGAAAAGATAAGCAATGCAATTAAAGGTGTTTATGCTTCGGTGTTTTATCGCGATAGTAAAACTTATATGACTGCAACACAAAATCTTATCGACCAAGAAAAGATGTCGATAGTGTTGCAAGAAGTAGTAGGTCAGCAGTTTGGAGAAAAGTTTTATCCAAATATGTCTGGTGTGGCTCGTTCGCTTAACTTCTATCCGATAGGAGATGAGAAGCCCGAAGAAGGAATTGCTAATATAGCTTTAGGCTTAGGTAAGTATATTGTAGACGGAGGCACTACCCTGCGTTTTTCTCCTGCTCACCCAAATAATATATTGCAAACAAGCACGCTCGATTTTGCTCTTAGGGAAACTCAAACTAAGTTTTATGCCTTAAACTTGCAGTCGTTGGCATTAGAAAAGTTTTCGACCGACGATGCTTATAACCTGCTTAAGTTGCCAGTGAAAGATGCCGATGCTGATGGCGCACTAAAATATATATCTTCTACTTACGACCATTACGATCAGGTATTGATGGAGGGTTATTATCCGGGTAACAATCGGAAAGTAATTACCTTTTCGGGAGTTTTACAACACGAAGTGTTCCCTCTATCCGAAATACTAAGCGATATGCTTAAACTCGGACAAGAGGCTATGGGCAGACCCGTAGAGATAGAATTTGCTGTAAATCTTGATAATAGTAATGGTAACGAAATAGAAGGGACGTTTTATTTGTTACAGGTTAGACCGATAGTCGACAGTAAAGAAATGATAGACGAAGATCTTACCACTATAAATGAAGCGGACACCTTGTTGTATTCTAATCACGCTTTAGGACACGGCATAACTAATGATGTATTCGATGTTGTTTATGTTAAAACAGAAAACTTTAATGCAAGTAACAATCAGCTTATAGCTTACGAGATAGAAAAAATAAACAGAAAGTTTACCGAAGAAGGTAAGAATTATGTTCTGGTAGGTCCTGGTCGTTGGGGCACGAGCGACCATTGGTTGGGTATTCCTGTTAAGTGGCCTCATATATCTAACGCGAGAGTTATAGTGGAGTCGGGCTTAGAAAATTATAGAATAGAGCCAAGTCAAGGTACACACTTCTTTCAAAACTTAACATCATTTGGTGTCGGTTATTTTACTATCAATTCGTATATTAAAGATGGCTTTTTCGATGAGGCTTTCTTCAATGCACAACCTGCAGAAGAAGAAACTAAATATTTACGACACGTACGATTTGAAAAGCCAATTGTAATAAAAATCGATGGTAAAAAGAATTTGGGAGTGGTGATGAAACCTTGAAAAAGCACAGGCTTGTATTGCAAACGAATGTTAATGTGTGCTTGACAAACGCCTTTTAGTTTTGTATCTTTGTGTAAACAAAAAGCATATAACCGTCAGGAGGTAACTCTTGGCGGTTTTTTGTTGTGTGTTGAAAGAAAAACTCAGTGTTTTAAAATAAAAGCACACTAAGGTTAAAGTAAAAGCTTACTGAGTTTATTTTGTGTCGCACCTAGTTTTTGATAAAAATCTTTGTAAAGTCAAATACACTCAATTCTGATTAAAATACAGGCAGTTAAAGAAGGTGAAATAGGGTTAAAGTTTTAATGCCTGTTAGTTGATGATGTTTTACTGATGTTACTGTTTGTTTTTGTTAAATGTGTTTCGTAGCTTTGTGTTAATTATAACAATTAACTCTTTGCGTAATGAAGATACTCTTAAAACTTTTCTATTTTTCAGTGTTATTTATATTCTGTTCTTGTGGCAGTATGAAAGTTTCAACAACCGTATTAAAATCTTATCCTGCGTTACCTTCAGAAGAACCTGTGATGGTGTATTTTTCGGAGAATGAAGTTCCTTATGAATGGGAAGCTTTAGGAAGTGTTTCTGCTACTGATGGAGGAATGGCGGGTAAGGGTGATTCTATTTTAACGATTACCATCTTAAAAACAGAAGCTCGCAAGATAGGAGGAGAGGCTGTTCTTGTAACTAAATATATAGAACCTTCATTTAAGGGTAGTAGTTGTTATCAGATGTGGGCAACTATTATAAAGTCGAAAGCACCAAGTGTATTGTCGATTGAGAACAATGAAAAATCTGAAATTATTATAGCGGAAGTTCAAGAGTCGGACTCTATTAGTGTGGAATATCCAGAAGAAGAAAAGATAAGATATAGATTTCGTCTGTCGGGCGACTTTGGCTACGGTTTTAGAACAGCGTCTATGCCTCCTGGTTTAGATAGAGATGATAGGGAGTTCTTTGATAGTATGAATAATGGACCTGTCTATAAAGCAGCATTTGGTATCTTTATAACCGAAAATGCAGGAGTAGGGTTGAACTATTCAGGCTATACAAGTAAATCTACAGATAAGTTTAATGTTTATGGAACTACGTCTATTGATTATATAGGGGCGGATTATATTGTGAATGGTGAATTTGCTGATTCGTGGAGAGCTACAGTAAGTGCAGGATTAGGGTATATACATTATAACATAAGGGCTGAGTATCATACTGGTTTTAGTAATGGATTTTTGGAAGAGTCTGGTGGCTCGATTGGTTTTAATACGTCAGTAGGACTTGACTATATGATAAGCGATAAATGGGCAATAGGTGCAGAATTGTCTTATATGACAGGATTGGTTCGCAAAATTAAATTCAATGAAAATGGGAGAGTAAGTGAAGTGACTGTAGATAGAAAAGACGCTGTTGGTTTAGGGCAGTTCCGTTTCTCTATAGGTATTCGTTCTTATTTAGATTAACGTGAGTTCGATATAAGATTAGAATAAAGCAAGCTGCATGTCCTCTACATAATCAACTTTGATGGCAGGCTTCTTAGGCAGAAAGCTATA
>JARXWK010000035.1 GCA_029916745.1 Dysgonomonadaceae bacterium PH5-43
TTCGTAGTTGTTTGAAACTGAGCCATTATAGGAACGTTAAGATACAAAAGTGTTTGTTCTTCTTTATAATTATCCAAACGAGTATAATAATCAAATTTACTATTAGATGGAAAACTCGTAGGTGTTGGCACTTCGTATTTATCTTCTAATAGAGAAAAAGATTGTGATTGCTTCTCTTGAGAATAGACCAATCAAATAATATCAGAGAAAAGATAAACTGTATAGTGATAGATAACGAAATTATAGAATCTCAATTATCACAACCTGTATGTTTTAATGCTTTTGTAGCAGTATTAGTTTTATCTGGAAATGGAGAGATTCAGATAAATTATAAATCGCATCATATAGAGAAGGAACAAATAATCTTATTAACAGTATCTCATTTATTCAAATTCATATCATACACTTCTGATTTAAGATGTATATGCCTGCTTGTTAGTAAAGAATTTATGGAAGAAATGGATGCAACGGAAATGATTTACAGACGAATAAGGTACGGAGCTCGCAATTTGCTTACTCATTCTAAATTGTCAATACAAGAAATAGCTGCATTCCTTAATTTTTCAGACCAAGCATCTTTTGGAAAGTTTTTCAAAAGAAAAGCTGGAGTCTCTCCTGTTATGTTTAGGAACAAAGATGTGAGGCTTGGATAATGGAACAAAATTTATATTTTAACTAATTAACTTTCAAATTTTGTATCATCTTCGTACTCTTTATTCTGGGATTTACAGATGTATGCCTGCTCAGGGTGATTAATCATATCTGGTTCTTTATAGACTATTTGTTTATTCCTTAACAGAGGCTTGACAAACGACCTTAAAATATACTTCTCTGTTCGATGGACTAACTGAGCTAGTTCGCTGAGTTTCATCGTACATAATGCACATAGGTCGCAGATAATCTCGGATAATACTTGTTTATCATTCACTCTTGGAGGTAAAGACTCGATTCGTTCTTGTATTCTAACATATTGTTCTTGAATATTTTGAGGTAGTGCACTAAGCTTTTGAGGTAGTGCACTAAGCACTTGAGGTGGTGCACTAAGCACTGCTTTTTGAGCATTCTTATTTGGAATCAGCGCAATAAGTCTTTCTCCAGGCACATAATAAGTGAACTTATTCTTTCCTTTCTGGTCAAGGAGTCTCATATTACTCATTTTCCTCAAGTCTGCATTAGTGGCAGACTTTGCCGTACCATTTATTTGTCTTGCCGATAAATTATCTACCGCACCTACTTCGCGTACGAATATCAGAATCCGCTTTCTATTATTACCCACATAAGTACGCACAAATATAGCTAAAAATCTGCTCTAAAAAAGAAAAATATTATTTTATTCTAAAAATCTCAGTGCTATACACCTCTTTGGACAAAAAACCTACCTTCTCCCTACACGATGAGCAAAACTGTTAAAACATTACTCAAAAGATAAAACTTGTCAAAAGTTTTTCATCTTTTTAATCGTCTGGCAGATAGATAGATAGATAGATAGATAGATTTAGTTCTTGTGAAAAAAGTTTGAAAAAAAGTTTGCTTTAAATGAAAAATCAGATATATTTGTCAGTAAATACAAATAACAATTAAAAATTAAACAAGATGAGAAAACTAAATTACTTGAACTCAGTAAGACTACTAAGTGGTATTTTTACTCTATTTATTGTTACTTCTGTGTTTTGTATAGCTTGTTCGTCAAACAATAAAGCTGAAACAAATGAACAAGGGTGCGAGAATATGGCAAACAAACCTCTGCCTTTGCACGAAATAAAAAATGAAACCCTTAAAGATTATATTGTTCAGTATGACAATGAGCATAATGAGGGAGAGAAAGGTATAGCGGTGTGGTGTGAAATCTGTAATGATACAACAAAATACCGTATTGCTTATTACGATCCTTCGACTCACTCTTCGGCTCCTATGATAAAATGTGAACCTATTAATGGTCGAGAAATTATAATTATCTTCTGGAATTTTGAGAATGACATTGAATTAGCGGCGGATAAAGTTCTGGAATTAAATAAAGAAGCAATATCAGAAAAAGATTATGAGAAATTTGAAAAGATTGTTGCTAATAATGCACAGTCTAAAATACAAGAACACATAATACCAATAAACGACAAGATAAGTATTACTCTTAATTTTGGCAAAGATAATAATCTAATACGTATAGATACTTGTGGATTTAAGTAGCATCGCCACCACTCAAATTAGGCTGCTTTCTCTATGTAAATACTTAAGAAATAACAAAGCTTCACTTAGGGTCGCCTCTCTTAGTAGAGACCCCTCGTCGTTCTTAGTAGATAGGCGAGGTGTCTCTACTAAGAACGGCGGGGTGCTTTAAGTATTAAGGCGGGGAGGTTCTCCTAAGAGCGACATAGGGTCTCTACTAAGAAGCAACTCCCCTTTCTACTAACAAAGGCGAGGGGTATCTAATAAGAAACTGCTCGCCTATCTAATAACAACGGCAAGGAAGTTCTACTAACCTCCGACCACCGTTATTAAGTACAGTATAGCAATAAGACATAAATCCCTGATTTCATCGGTGTTTTTCAACTTTTATCTTGTGCGTTAGCACACTCCCCCCATGTAGTTTTATTTTTCACCCTTCACTCACCGTAACTCATTGAGCAGTAAAATAAAAGTGTGAAGGCAAGCTTTTTTGGCTGCCTTCACACTTAAAAATTCCGTTGAAAAGTCATCAAAAGTCGGAAAAACGTCGATGAAATATATGTTATTTTAAAACCTTATACTAAGATTAACCCCTATGGATTCAGAAGATACGGAAGGCATAAAAGTTAGATTTTGTGTGTGTTTACCATTAATATGATTTGCTATTTTGTTTCTTATTGGGAAATATATTAGATAAGCAAGTTCGGTGCCCAAGATACCTAATCCTGCACCAGTTAACACATCGCAAACCCAGTGTTTGTTTCTCGCTATACGAGATATGCCTACTGCCGAAGCAATTGCATATCCTCCGTAAGCAATCCATTTGTTGCTGTTGCGAAATTCTTTATTAAGAATGTGAGCAACCATAAAACCAACGGTTGTATGTCCTGAAGGGAATGAATTAAGTCCTCCATCGGGTCTTTCTGAATTATAACTCTCTTTGATGATATAAGCCGATCCCGCCGATAAACCTGCTGATAAAAGAAGTAATGCCGACTGGTCAAAAGCATTATGCTCGGCTTTAATAAAGGTATCGAATGCAAACATTGAGCCTGCTACACCTGCAAACATAACATACTCCCACGACGAATCTTTATATTGTTTTCCTGATCTATCCCAAGATATAATGTCGTTATTGTTAGTGCTTGTAGCAATAACTCCTGCCGTAATTAAACTTACAGGAACTATAAACTCTTTCAAAGAAGTTGTATATTCTACAACCGGAATCGTTTTAGTATTTACGATTGTGGAATCGTTATTATTTGCAAACAGACTGAAATTTGGCAATATTATAAGTAAAATCAGGATAGAAAGCATCTTTTTTTTCATAAACCTTAACTTGAATTAAAAGTTTAGTGCAAAAGTATAAAATTCTTTCTTATCTTTGCGATTTGTATATATATAATGTATATGTAATCGACATTAATTTATTAAATTTTATAAAAACTCAAATCATGAAAAAGATCTTTTTATCATTGGTTGTTTGCTTAGGACTTATAAGTTGTTGTCCTGGCGACAAAAAAGAATCGTATTTTATTCCAACACCAACTCCTGAGCGTCCTGCAGGACAAACAGATGTGTTACAGTTAACAACCGAACCTATGCCTACTGTGCGTATTGCATTTGTTGGTTTAGGTATGCGCGGACCTGGTGCTGTAAATCGTATGACTAACATCGAAGGCGTTGAAATTGTAGCTCTATGTGATGTTAGAGAAGAGAAAGTTAAAGCTATGAACAAAATGTTAGAATCTCGTGGACTTCCTGCTGCTCAAGAATTTTATGGAAGCACAGAAGCTTACAAAGAACTTACAGCTCTTGAAAATGTAGACCTTGTTTATATTGCTACCGACTGGTTACACCACGCTCAAGTAGGAATTCAAGCTTTAAAAGATGGTAAACACGTAGCTATTGAAGTTCCTTCTGCTATGAATATGGACGAAATATGGGAGCTTATCAATTTAGCTGAAGAAAAACGTTTACATTGTGTTCCTTTAGAAAACTGTTGTTATGACTTCTTCGAATTAACTTGTTTGAATATGGCTCAACAAGGAGTATTTGGTGAAGTTCTTCACGCTGAAGGTGCTTATATTCACGACCTTTCTCCTTATTGGGATTCATACTGGAAAGGTGATTCTTTAGGATTAGGTTGGAGAATGGATTATAATATGAAACATCGTGGAGACTTATATCCTACTCATGGTATAGGCCCAGTTTGTCAAGCTCTAAATATTCACCGTGGTGATAAAATGAACTTCTTAGTTTCTGTAGATACAAAAGCTGTTGGTAACAACGAGTATGTAAAAAATAAAACAGGTAAAGAACCTGAAAACTTCAGAAATGGAGATCATACTTCTACTTTAATCCGTACAGAAAAAGGTAAAAGCATCTTGATTGAGCACAATGTTACATCTCCTCGTCCTTACAGCCGTATGTATCAATTAACAGGTACTAAAGGTTTTGCTAACAAATATCCTACTCAAGGGTTCGCTCTTAATGCAGGAGATATTGATCCTGAGATTGCTAAAAACCATGAAAACTTAAATGCTCACGGTTTTGTTCCTCAAGAATTAAGAAAAGCTTTAATGGAGAAATACAGACACCCTATTTTAACTCCTGAATTTGAAGAAAAAGCAAAAACAGTTGGTGGACACGGTGGTATGGACTTCACTATGGATTACCGTATGATTTATTGCTTACAAAATGGACTTCCTATGGATATGGACGTTTATGACTTAGCAGAATGGTGTTGCTTAATTCCTCTAACAGAAATATCTTTGGATAATAACTCTGCTCCAGTTGAAATTCCTGATTTCACTCGTGGTGCTTGGAACAAATTAGACGGATTAAAATTTGCTCAATAATTTATTCTTAACATATAACTCAATTCAGCCCTATCTATGTGTGGGGCCGAATTGAGTTTTTTATATTTCGCACCTACTATCTTATATCAATCATGAAAACAAATAAAATATTCCTAACATTTATATTATTCTTGTTTTGCATAACTCCTATGTTTGCAAATGATAATATCGTAGAAACTGAATCTACAGAAGAACATCCTTTAATGGGATTGTGGCAACAGTGTGTTGTTGTTCAAAATCCAAATAATCCAGAAGAAAGAACTATCATAAAATCTCCTAACTTCAAATACTTAGCAAAAGATGGGTCTTTTGTTAATTTGGTTCTATCGGAGAGAAGACAAATTTCTAATATAACTGTATATGGCACTTATGAGATATTATCTGATGATACCTATACTGAAATTATAGAAAGGTCGCATACAAATCCTAATGATGACAATAGGAAAGTGAAGCTGAATTATAAAATAGTAGAAGACAAAAAATCGATGGTTATTACCTATTTCTCAATAAGTCCGATTACAGGTGAAGCAAAAGAAATCTCTGAATATTGGGTTAAAGTAGAAAAAGGAAACCCATTTATAAAAAACTAAATAATAATAAAACTCATATTGAAGAACATGAAACGATTAATGACAGTATTGTCGTGCTTGTTTTTGTGCCTTGCACTACCAGCACAAAATAAAGTAGCTTTAAGCGAACTTAATTTAAGTATGATGAGTAGCGGCTGGGGGTCTCCCAAAGCTAACAGAAGTATAGATGGTAATCCAATAACCTTAAATGGCAAGATCTATAAAACAGGAATAGGCACTCACGCCGACAGTAAATTAATAGTAGCACTTGACGGAAAAGGCAAACGATTTTCTGCTCTTGTTGGTATCGACGACGAAGTTAGTGCTAAAGGCTCTGTTGTGTTTCGTGTTACTGCTGATGATAAAGT
Source organism: Dysgonomonadaceae bacterium PH5-43 (assembly GCA_029916745.1). NCBI lineage: Bacteria > Pseudomonadati > Bacteroidota > Bacteroidia > Bacteroidales > Dysgonomonadaceae > Dysgonomonadaceae bacterium PH5-43. The sequence continues at coordinate 5,962 of JARXWK010000035.1, forward strand.
AATATACATATCTCCCGTTATGCAAAAAGGAGATAAACCTCATCAAATAAACGTTAAGTTGAATGGTGTTAAAACATTGATGTTGGAAGCATTGGGCGGAAAAGATGGAGTAAATCACGACCATGCTGATTGGGCTGATGCTTACATCGAAATGAAAGAAGGTAAACCCGTTGCTATTTCAAGTAGAAAAACTATCGAAATTGCGACCAACAATACCTTATTGTTATTCACTATAGATGAGGAAGACAATTTAATACAACAATACTTTGGGAAAAAAGCAGGTTTAGAACGTTCTTTTGCTTCGGGTGTTAAAAAAGACCAGGCTTATCCTACAATACAAAGTGGTAGCGAGATTGTTTATTGGGGAGAACCTGCTCTACACGTTGTTCATAATGACGGACATACTTCTACTATGTTAAAATATGTAGACCATAAAACCGAACAGTTAGAAGATAATATTTCTCTAACTACAATAACTTTGAAAGATCCTGTTTATGACTTTAATACTATTCTTTATTATAAAGCATACTCAGAACAAAATGTAATAGAGCAGTGGACAGAAATATATCATAATGAAGCAGCTCCTGTAACGGTTAAGCAAGCTGCGTCTTCTGCTATAACTTTATATGCTCGTAATTATTGGTTAACTCAATTTACTGGCGATTGGATGAATGAGTTTAATGTAGACGAATATCCTCTTACTGTTGGTTCTAAAGTTATAGAGAATAAATGGGGAATAACAAGTTCTAATGGCAGACAACCTCACTTTATGGTTGCTCTTAACGGACAAGCAACTGAAACTAAAGGCGATGTTGTAGCGGGCAGTTTAGCTTGGTCGGGTAATTTTCAACTAAAGTTTGAAAGAACCACTTACGGACAGTTAACTGTTGTATCTGGAATGAACCCTTGGTCGGCCGACTATACTCTTCCTGCTGGAAAAATATACAAAACCCCTTCTATGATTCTTACATATAGTAACGAAGGAAAAGGACAAGCAAGTAGAAACTTACACGATTGGGCTCGTAATTATGCTATTCGCGATGGTCAAAAAGAACTTCGTACTATATTCAACAACTGGGAAGCTACAGGAATGAATACTGCTGATGATGTAATAATTCCGTTCCTTAAACCAGCTAAGGACTTAGGATTTGAATTGTTTCTATTAGACGATGGTTGGTTTGGTTTGCCAAACAAATCAAGAGTATTAGGAGAATGGGATCCAACTCCTAAAATGCATCCAAATGGTATGAAACCTTTAATAGATGCAGCGGGACAAACTGGTATAGATTTTGGACTTTGGGTGGAGATGGAAATGGCAAACCCAGAAGCTCGATTGGTTAAAGAACACCCAGAATGGTTATTGACAGACCCATTAAGAAAGGCTCACCTACAAAGAGGACAATATGTTTTAGATTTGTGCAATCCTGAAGTTCAAGATTTTTGTATAAAGGCATTCGATAATATATTGAAGACTAACCCAGGAATATCTTTTGTAAAGTGGGATTGTAATAGTCCTTTCCATAATCCTTATTCTCAATATTTAGGGAATAAACAACAACATTTGTGGTATGAGTACACTCTCGGACTTTATCGTATATTTAGCGAATCAGTTCGTCTGAATCCTGAACTACAGATGATGCTTTGTTCTGCAGGTGGTGGTCGTTGCGACTATGGAGCTATGGAATACTTTCAAGAATTTTGGACGAGCGATAACACTAATCCATCAAGGAGAGTATTTATTCAATGGGGAGCATCTCACGTATTCCCTGCTAAAACACACGGAGCACACGTTACTCATATGGGGCACCAACCTTTTAAGTTTGCTTTTGACGTTGCAATGAGTGGTTGTTTAGGAATGGATGCCGACCCTACGAAAATGACAGAAGAAGAAAAATTAATTACTAAACGTTCTTTAGAAGTTTACAAAACAAAACTTCGCCCTGTTGTTCAGTTAGGAGATATTTATCGTCTTGTTTCTCCTTATGAAACATCAAGATCGGTGGTGTCTTATGTTGATAAAGAACAACAAAAAGCAGCACTGTTTGTTTATCAAGTTAAAGATGATAAAGAAGGGGTGAATGTGAAACTTCAAAACTTAAAGCCTGAGATTATGTATACAATAGAAGAAGTAAATATTGACTCTCCTGAAGTGGCAGCTTGTCTTCAGAATGGGAAAACTATCTCTGGTAAAGATTTAATGGAGAAAGGTTTAGACTTTAAGTGTAAAAAACGTTTCGATAGTGCATCTATATATATAAGCTCATCGAAATAATATATAAACTAAATTTAATAACATGTTAAAGAGTATTTTTGTAACATTGTTATACTTATCTATGTGTATAACAATGAATGCCCAGAACTTATTTGTATCGTCTGTTGGCGATGTGCAACCTGTAAATAAACTTCCTCTATGGAATCCCGATAGAGGTTTGCATCTGGAGTCTATATATCAGATAGAAGACACCGAAGGTTTGATTCGTAATCCTTATGGAAGAGGAGCAGGACAAGGTCAAGTTGGAGACGAAAAATATCCAGAAGGATTTATGGATACACGTAATGCTGATTTCAAATCGGAGGGAGATTCTATCACATTGACTCAGTTGTATATTTATATGACTCCTTTTTGGGAAAAAGATCTTTCGGAGGCGGGGTTGAAGAATGTGGAAATCTTATTTAATGGTCTTAGGGAAGAAAAAGTAAAAGCGATACTTCGTTTTGCTTATAGTAGAGATAATGGTGCTGTTGGCGATGGACATTCAGGACAAAATCCTACTTTCGATAGAATCAAAGGGCATCTTGCTCAGCTTAAGCCTATAATACAAGCTAATTGGGACGTTATATCAGTTGTAGAAGTTGGACTTTTGGGAACTTGGGGAGAATGGACTCCTTCTTTTTCTACTTCTGAAAATAATACAATAGCAAAAACTATGTTTGAAATTATCCCAGAAGGCTATGGTATGGTTGTAAGATATTTACATATAAGAAATAATCTTAAATCAGCACTTACAACTTCACAAATGAATTATATAGGTTTTTGTAATGATTATTTTACTACTGGTCGTAAAAACTGTGGAAGTAGCGACTGGTGTATGGATAGTGATGACTATAAAACGGTTGCAGATATTTCGTTTGATGTTAATATGCGAGGAGAAGTGCCTTATAACGAAGGTCCGCCTTGGGGATTTGATATTCTTATGGAAACTGATGATGTTCTTAAAGTATTAAAAGAACACCATTATACATCTATGGATATTACTCAGAACTTTACTGATAATATCACTCACTGGAAAAGCGTATCTGTATTTCCAGACTTGCTTAAACGCAATAATATATTTTTTGACGAAAGCTATTTCTTAGATGAAGATGGAGAAACAGTAGTGCCTCGTTCTTTATATCAGTTTATAAGGGATCACTTAGGTTATAGATTAAATATAATCAACGAACCAATATTAAGCAAAAAAGAGAATAAACTGTTTTATGATATAAAACTAACTAATACAGGATTTGCTACAGTTCTCAATCCGAAACCTGTATATCTTGTTTTAGTTGATGAAAATGGTACAGTAGCAAAAGAGATAGAGCTAACAAATATTAATCCTCGAAATTGGCAACCTTGGGCAAAAGGTGCACCTTCGGAGTTATTAATACATACAATATCAGGAGAAGTTGAAGTTGGTTTAACAGGAACTTTTAAGGTGGGAATATGGATACCCGATGCTCAAGACACAGCAAAAGATAATCCGGCGTATTGTATTAAATTGGCGACAGACAATAGAGTGGTTACTCATTGGTATAATGATGCTCGTGCAATTAATATTATTGGAGAGATTGAATTATAAAAGTATAAGATAAGATAAAATAAAACAAAATGAAAAGTAGAATTATATATTTTATTATAGCGTTAATAGTAAGTTTTTCTAACGTTTATGCTCAATTACCAGAGATAAGCACTGCCGATAACCCTATATGGTATTATATACAAGTAATAGGGGAAAGCGATAGAGCTGAATTAGTGTTTACAGCCGAAAGCGGCAAAGTATGTGGTAGAAGTATGATTGTCTCTACCGATGAATCTAAAATAAAAACTCAATTGTGGCGTTTTGAAAAAGAAAATAACAACTATGTTATTATAAATATGTCAACAGGCACTAAGGTTAGTCTTGATTACAATACGAGTAAAAGTATAAGATATGCAGCACTAAGTGAAACGCCTACTACAACATGGGATTTTCCTTCTAATGGAAAAGGATACAATATTAAAGCAGTGACAAATATTTCGACAGGTAGCACGTCTAATATTTATGCTCATCAGGCTAATGATTGGGACGGTAGAGGATATGTTATTATGTTTGAGAGTTCGACTTATCAAAGCAACAACAATTCCAGATTTAATTTTATTAAGTACGAAAAATTAGATATAGAATACAGTACCGACGATAACGAAGTGTGGTATTTTATTAAAAGTGCATATCCAGAATATGCCGACAAATGTATTACAGATGTTGTTGATGCAAGCTTAGCAAATATAAAGTTTTCTTTAACCGATAAAGAAAATGAAAATTATAATCAACAATGGAAGTTAGTAAAGAAGAGCTCTTCATCAAGTGAAAAAAGGGTACATATTATAAACAGAGCCACTCAAAATATTATTCAAACTAAGTCGAAAGAAGAAGGGTTTTACAAATATACTCAATCAACAACTAATAAAGCTGAAAATAATGGTTGGGTAATGACTTACTTAGGTGAAAAACAATTTGAAATTTCGGGAACAGAAACAGATAATGTAACAAGACGTTTGTCTGCATCAAACGCAGAAAATAAACAACCTGAATTTTACGATGAAGCAAGTGTTTTGAATACAAGTTTTGCTTGGTTTATAGAAGCGGTAGATAAAGGAAACTCGATTATATCTCCAGATTTAGATGAAAATATTAAGGTTTATTCTCAGAATGGTTATATAATTGTAGTAGGAACAGAAGATTATAGCATTTATACTATACAGGGGAATGAATTACAAAAAAACAAACAACTTCCTTTTGGTATTTATCTTGTAAAGATAGGAAAGGGAACTATTAAAATTCTGATTAAATAATCAATTATGAAACATTTTTTTGCTTTTATATTAGCAAGTTTGCTAATTAATGGAATGTTAAATGCCCAATCTTTATTTGTTTCTTCTGTTAGTATTGATGATGTTAAAATTGCAGATAAAGAAGCTTTAGGGAACCCCGATAGAGGTTTTCATTTAGAGTGTAACTTTGTTATAACAGCCGGAAAAGCTACTACAATGTTTAACCCTTATGGTTCGGGTGTTGGACAAATATTGGATCCAGGAGAAGAATATGAATATTTCCCTAATGGTTTTATTAAAACACGTACCGAAGAACTTAATACGGAAGAAGACGATATAAGGTTAACACAACTATATATGTATCTTCCTGAATTTAGAAATGTTGATGTTATTCCAGAGGAAGGGATAAACAACATAGATACTTTATTCGGCGTTTTACGCAAAAGCGGCTACAAGGCTATACTTCGTTTTGCTTATCGAAATGAACATACCTCGGCTGGTTATCCTGATTACGAACGCACTCTTAAGCACGTACAACAGTTAGCTCCAGTTATTACTAAAAATATTGATGTTATATCTGTAATACAATCGGGTTTTATAGGGCAATGGGGAGAATGGAATCCTACTTTCAGTACCGATCAGAATAATAATATAATGAAAGCATTGCTTGAAGGCATACCTGAAGGTTATGGTATGGAAATGCGTTATTGTGGTAGAAAGAATGCTCTTAAGCCTGCAATAAGCACTAAAGATTATAATAGAATAGGGTTTAATAACGATTACTTTACAGGAGGGCAACACCCTATGGCTTGTGGAGGTAGTGATTTTTGTATGAATGATAGTCAGTATACACAAGTTGCTAACGAATCTTTTGAAGCATACGTTAGTGGTGAAGTTCCTCACGAAGGTAAAACAGATCCTACTTGGGGCTTAGACTTTATGTTAGATACCGATGAGTTATTCCATTTCTTAAAGATACACCATTATGTAGCCTTAGATGTAACACAAAACTTCTACAACAATATCAAGCATTGGAGAACTCAGAAAGTTTTTCCTTCAAAGTTAGATAGATTAAATGTTTTCTATGATGAAAATTACTTTATAGAAAATGATGTAGTAGTAGCTCGCTCTTTTTATCAATTTGTTCGTGACCATTTAGGATACAGATTGAATATAAAAGATGTTTCGTTGAGCAGTGAAGGAGAAGGTTTAAGTTATAATATTAAGTTTACTAATACTGGTTTCGCTACAGTTCACAACCCAAAGTCGGTGTACTTGGTATTAATAAATGAAGATGATAAAATAGAGAAAGAAATAAAATTAGATAACGTTAATCCTAAAGATTGGCAACCTTGGGCAAAAGGGAAACCCGAGACACTTCTTACGCATAACATTTCAGGAATAGTAATTCCCGAACTTTCAGGTAAATTTAAGGTAGGTATAATTATTCTCGACAATCAAGAGTCTGTAAAAGATATAACTGATTATCAAATAAGATTTGCCAACGATAATGGCAAAGTCATTCATTGGATAAATGCAGACAAAACACGAGTGGTTAATGTAATAGGAGAAATAAATTTATAATATATATATATATATATACAATGAAGAAAATTGCTTTTTTATTATTCGTAATGCTTTTTGCATTTCAAACTAAAGCTCAGAACAATGAGTTTATCCGTGTTTCTACAACCGATTTAGATTTGGTGATAAGAGTAGCTCCTAAAAGCCAACGAATTTATCAAGCTTATTTAGGACCTAAACTTAAAAATGAAGCAGAATTCAAATCTCTTGCTATAAGCATTAAGGGAGGTTCTGAAGGTAGCGTGTCGGCTCGTGGTTGGGAAGTTTATCCTGCTTCGGGTATGGAAGATTTCTTTGAACCAGCATTTGCCATTCAGCACAATGATGGAAATATGACTTCTTTGTTCCGCTACGTATCTCACGAAACTAAGTCTATTGATAGTAATGTTACAGAAACAAGCATCTTCTTAAAAGATGATGTATACCCCGTTAATGTGAAATTAGTTTATCAAACATTTGCTAAAGAAAACATTATCAAAACGTGGACAGAGATTGATCATCAAGAAAAGAAACCAGTAACTATAAGTCGCTATGCGTCGTCTATGTTGTATTTCTCAGATATGAAATACTTTCTTAATGAGTTTAGTGGCGACTGGGCTATGGAAGCTCGTATGACAAGTCAACAGCTACAGTTTGGCAAAAAGATTTTAGAAACTAAATTAGGTTCGAGAGCAGCAATGCACGTATCTCCTTTCTTCGAGTTAGGATTAGGGCAGCCTGTTAGTGAAAGTCAAGGAACTGTAGTACTTGGAACATTAGCATATCCGGGCAACTTTCAGTTTATGTTCGAGATTGATAATTCGAGTAACTTAAGAGTAATATCAGGTATTAATCCTTATGCCTCTAACTACGAACTTGCACCGAAAGAAACTTTCACTACTCCCGAATTTATCTTTACTATAAGTGATAAAGGAACTGGTAAAGCAAGTCGCAATTTTCATTCTTGGGCTCGTACTTATCAACTAAAAGATGGCAAGGGAGATAGACTTACATTGTTGAATAACTGGGAAGCTACTTATTTTAATTTCGATGAGGCTAAACTTGAAGAAATTATGAAAGAAGCTAAAATGCTTGGTGTTGATATGTTTTTATTAGACGATGGTTGGTTTGGAAATAAATATCCAAGAGCTAATGCAACTACCGCTTTGGGCGATTGGGACGTTACTAAAGAAAAACTGCCTAACGGAGTGCCTCATTTGGTAGAAAAAGCTAAAGAAATAGGAGTAAAATTTGGCATCTGGATAGAACCAGAAATGATCAGTCCTAAAAGTGAGCTTATAGAGAAACACCCCGATTGGGCTATCAGACTGCCTAATAGAGACCCTTACTACTACAGAAGTCAGCTTGTTTTAGATTTAAGTAATCCTAAAGTTGAAGACTATGTATTTAGTATAGTAGATAATCTTATGACAGAAAATCCGGATATTGCTTTCTTGAAATGGGACTGTAATAGCCCTATAACAAACATCTACTCTCCTTATTTGAAAAACAAACAAAATCAGTTATACATCAATCATAACAAGGGAGTTATAAATGTATTCAAAAGAGTAAAGGAAAAATATCCTAACCTTCCGATGATGCTTTGCGCTGGAGGTGGTGGTCGTTGCGATTATGAATCGCTTAAATACTTTACTGAGTTTTGGTGTAGCGACAACACAAATCCTGTAGAACGTATCTTCATTCAATGGGGTTTCTCTCAATTCTTCCCATCTAAAGCGATGGACGCTCACGTTACAAGCTGGAACAGTAGAGCAAGTATTAAATTCCGTGTAGATGTAGCTATGATGTGTAAAATGGGATTTGATATTCGCACACACGAAATGAGCGATAACGAACAAAAATTCTGTCAACAAGCAGTTAAAGATTATAAACGCCTTAAGCCTGCTATACTTGATGGCGACCAATATCGCTTAGTATCTCCTTACGAAACCGAACATATGTCGGTAATGTATGTTACAGAAGGTAAAGACAAAGCCGTATTATTTGCTTACGATATATATCCTCGTATTGGAGATAAAATGTTACCAGTTAAACTTCAAGGCTTAGATTCAAATAAGAATTACAAAATAGAAGAGATAAATATTATGCCTGGTCGTAAATCATCGTTGGGAAGTAACGGACAAGTATTCTCAGGAGACTTCCTTATGAAGGTAGGTTTAGATGTGTTGACTACAGGTCATACTAACAGTAAGGTTATTGAAATAAGTTCAGTAATGAAGTAATAAAAAAAAGCTTCACTTTACCCCGTCTTTGTCTTGTGATACCCCTCGTCTCTCTCTTGTGATAGGCGGGTAGTATCACAAGACAAAGGCGGCACCTATCACAAGACAAAGAACCCGCCTATCTCAAGACAAAGAACTCACCTATCTCCTAAGAGTTACTATGTTTGTATCGTGCTTATCAAGTTCGTGAGATTAATCCGATATTTTTTTATCAAACGCCCTCGTATTTTTTGGGAGGGGATT
>JARXWK010000036.1 GCA_029916745.1 Dysgonomonadaceae bacterium PH5-43
TATGTATTGTGTTGTTATTCAGACTTAAAGATACAAATTTAAGGCTTATTTACCAACTTTTTTAACCAATTTCTTAAACGAAACTCAGGTTATTATAACAATCTAAATCCCAAACCGCTACATTATTTTCTATATAATCAGCAATACGGTTCATTTCTTTCACATCACGTATAATGCGATCGTAAAAACGAGGCTGCCATACGAAATCAATATTATTCTTATTTGCAAACTTTGTAACCGCTGATTTCACTCCACCTATCAACACAGATAGCCATCCTTGATGATTAGCTATATTACGCATCAATAATTTATCATCTATTGATTCTGTATGCCATATAGAGCTAAGCTTTCTCTCATACGGTATTTTGTCTCCATTAACAATAACAATAGCGTGCCAATGATTAGGCATAACAATAAATATCGGAATTTCACAATATGGATAATGTTGATTTACATTTCTTAATTGTTCATTCAAGAAATCACCTATGACTGTATTATTCATCTGTTCATTATTTATATCACCGAATAAGCACTCTTTATTTTTAGTGCATACAGTCACGAAATACATTCCACTGCTATAGTCATGCCATTTTGCACGAGCTTGAGGTATACGATATTTATTCTGAAATTTATCAGTTGTCATATTATTATTTTGGTTAAACACATAGCGCTACACGCTGTACATCGTAGAGACGTGGCGTGCCGCGTCTCGTGTATTTAATGATTATCTAACACCTATTACAGGAGATGCTACGCGCCACGCATCTTGCAATATTGCAGATTGTACGACCATTGAATATCCGAGACGCGGCACGCCACGTCTCTACGGAAGCTGCGATATTATTACTTTGTCTATAGCCCTGCAACTTAACTATAGTTTCTTTTCCAGCTCTCCATCTGTAATATCATCTATTACTTCATACTCTCCATTAGGATATACCAAATAATAGTAGGGAATATAAGGCGCAATACCAGGTGTCGAATATGCTAACAAACTACGCCAAGGTATTTCGTTGTCAATCATTGTCTTTCTCCAAGCATCTACGTTATCTTCTTTATCAATGGAAAGATACACCATATCCATTTTATCATGCAATTTTGCATATAATTCTTTCAATCTCGGAATTTTCTCACGACAAGGACCACACCAAGATGCAGAAAATACCACCAAACAAGGCTTTGATGTATCTACCATTATATTCTCCATCTCACCAGTTTTCCAATTGGGCAACTGAACGTCTTTGAATGACATAAACGAACTCTTCTTTTCAATGTAATTTCTGAGATACTCTCCCACATCACTTTGTTTTACTTTATCCGAAAACAGATTATACAGTTTTTCACCATCTTCTGGTCTTGGATAATCAATCATCATTTTCACAACCTTAGCTAAAGCATAAGAATTGGGATATTCAGATATGAGTTGTTTGTAATTGTCTATAATCTCTTCGTAACTGAAACCTTCATTCCATTCAAAATATTTCTCATAAAAAAGGAGCGACAAAGGAACATCTGCATCTGTTCCATCTTTTAAAATCAAATCAACTAACAACTCCTTTTCACTATTCAGCAATGTCTTATCCACCCCTTTGTATAAAAGATTGATTGGAATTTCCTTTTCATTACTCACAAAAATACCACCAAACCTCAATGTGTCATAATTAAATATAATACCTGCACCATAAGGATACTCTTCCATCATATCCGATTGGTATCCTCTGCATGAAAATATAAAATATTCAGAAAATATAGAATCTGGTATTTGAAATCTCCAATTGACAGAATCTTTTGTTTCTCCTTTATAATATTTATATGATCCTGGTATTGCCAATATCACTTTGAGGGAGTCAAATTTTATCCCTTCAATATTCATATTTACAAAATGATATGGATTTTCTTCCAAAGCTGTTTTATCTGTTTTTATACAAGCACTCCCAAACAGGCAAAGGATTAGTAATGATAAATAAATTTTGTTCATGGTATTAATTTGTTATTGTTGTTGCTTATCGTAGCAAGCACAAACATAGCAATAATATTTCAAAACCAAAGAATAGTCAACTAAAAACGTTAACAGACAGTGCTAAATTTATTTCACCAGTGTGAAACAGGTTGTTTTATTAGTATGAAACAAAGTGTTTCACCTATATGAAACAAGTATTTTCAAACCGTGAAACGAATTATATCAAAATGAGAAACGGATCGTTTCAAATAATGAAACGGATTATGTCAATGTATGAAACTAAGAACTAAGAGTGAAGAACTAAGAATGGCGCAAGCGACAAGCAAGCTTGCTCGCCCCTTATAATTCCAGATTTTATGTATATTTGCAGAATATACTTAGAAACTGTTTAAATTTTGCTCGGCAAATAAATTATAGATATTTTTTAGGTAAATTGGATTTTCTTTTTGTGATAATAGCGGGCTATTTGAACAAAAAAGAAAATACGATTAGACAAAAAAGAAAATAATTTATGCCGATATTAACGTATCAATAGAACGATTTGGAAAATTTAAACAGTTTCTTAGTTGAACGTAAATAATATGAACCATAGAATACTCTTTTTTATTATTTGTTCGGTTTTTATCTTCTCCTCTTGTGGCGATGATGAAACAGGAAAACCAATTTTTGATGACGACAACAGAAAACCAATAGTTATTCCTGCTGTCGATTTTGTTGAACTACCTGGTACTTGGATTGGTGGAAATACCAAAGAGAATGCTCCTCTGGAAGTTTTCCAATTCAAAGAAAACGGAGAGGCATTTTTTACAGGAGCTGTAGGTTTGTGGGATTGTAAGTCTGATTCGTTATTGGTACTAATCAACAATGAAGATGTCTCCTGGGGTGATGTTTTCATAGTTACAAAACTCAATTCTTCTGTGTTGGAGTTCAAAAAAGATTATATCGATGCTCCAACATTTCGTTTTGAGAAGAAGAATGGATATTCTCCTATTCCTGAAAAGATTGATGATACAAAAACTTTAATTGGCAACTATACAGGAGTAATTACTAACAGTTATAACTTATACAACTCGAAGAGCATTTCGGAGAATGCTGTATCTGGCACTAAGTTTAATGTACAGCTTTGTGCCGATGGCTCTGTATTTTGGGATAACCACAAAGAATTGAAATGGGTACACCATTACAACTCTTTGTTTTTAATCGACCTCAACACTATTACAGATAAATATATAATTGCAAGCCACTCTTCTGATGGTATTATTTTAAGCAAATACACCTATAAAGATTGGGGCATACTATATACCGAAACATTGCTAAAACACAATTAAGCTGTAAATTCGTTTTTAAGAAAGGCTGCTGTATATCCTTTATTTAGTTTTATTAAACCTTCGGGAGTACCAGTGTACAATACTTCTCCGCCTCCTCTACCGCCTTCTGGTCCTATCTCGATTATATAATCGGCACACTTTATCACGTCCATATTGTGCTCAATAATAATCATTGTATTGCCTTTGTCTACAAGTTTATTTATCACATCAAGCAAAACTTTTATGTCTTCGAAGTGAAGTCCTGTAGTTGGTTCATCAAGTATATAAAGAGTTTGTCCGGTGTCTTTTTTAGACAGTTCGGTAGCAAGTTTAACCCGCTGGCTTTCACCTCCCGATAAAGTAGTTGACGACTGTCCTAACTTAATATATCCCAAGCCAACATCTTGAAGCACTTTTACTTTATGATATATATGAGGTACGTTCTCGAAAAACTCTACTGCCATATTAATCGTCATATCCAACACATCGGCTATCGATTTACCCTTAAAGCGAACTTCCAGAGTTTCTCTATTATACCTTTTACCGTTACAATCTTCGCAAGGCACATAAACATCAGGCAAGAAATTCATTTCTACCGATTTATATCCATTACCTCCGCAGGTTTCACATCGTCCTCCTTTTACATTAAAAGAGAAACGACCAGGCTTGTAACCTCTAATCTTAGATTCGGGAAGTTCTACAAACAGTTTTCTTATATCGGAAAAGATACCGGTGTAAGTAGCCGGATTAGAACGAGGAGTTCGTCCGATAGGCGATTGGTCTACATTCACAACTTTATCGATATTGTCTATACCATCGACCGACTTATAAGGTAGAGGATCTTTTAGCGAACGATATAAGTTTTGACTAAGTATAGGTTGAAGAGTTTCGTTTATTAAAGTAGACTTACCGCTACCCGATACTCCTGTTACGCAAATAAACTGTCCGATAGGGAACTTTACTGTTACATTTTTAAGATTGTTACCAGTAGCTCCTTTTATAGTTATAAATTCGCCATTACCTTTTCTTCTTTCTTTAGGTATAGCAATAGTTTTATCTCCTTTAATATATGCAGATGTTAAGGTATCGGCATTGAGCAACTCTTCGGGTGTTCCCTCAAACATTACTTCGCCTCCTTTACGCCCTGCAAACGGACCCATATCTATAATATAATCGGAGTTGAGCATCATATCTTTATCGTGCTCAACTACTATCACAGAGTTGCCTGAGTCTCTTAGTTGCTTAAGAGAATCTATTAGTTTTATATTATCTCGTTGATGAAGCCCAATACTTGGCTCGTCTAATATATAAAGAACATTTACTAAGAGCGAGCCTACTTGTGTAGCCAAACGTATACGCTGACTTTCTCCTCCCGACAACGAAGCCGATGCTCTGTTTAGAGATAAATATTCTAATCCTACGTTTATTAAGAATTGGGTTCTACTTCGTATCTCTTTTAGTATTTCTGTTGCTATTTGTTTCTGTTGTTTCGATAAAGTATCTTCTACATTGCGAAGCCATTGCATAAGCTCTTGAATATCCATAGCTGCTATATCGGCTATGTTTTTTCCATCTATAATATAGTGTAGAGCCTCTTTATTTAATCGTTGTCCGTTACATTCAGGACAAACTGAAGTTCGTATAAATTGGTCTGCCCACTTCTGTGCCGTAGCCGAACTATCAGACTCTTGTTGCATATAGATATATTTATAAACTCCATCGAACGAAAGGAAATAGTTTGAGTTACCCAATGATTCGTTTTTAACTTGAAGTCGCTCATCAGTTCCATTCATAATTTCTTCTATAGCTTCTTCAGGAACATCTTTAAGAGGAGTTTTAATATTTACATCATACTTTTCGAGTATTGCTTCTATTTGCCAAAAGATTACAATATTACGATATTTACCCAATGGAGCTATCCCTCCTTGATATATGCTTAATGAAGAATCGGGTATTATTTTATTTATATCAATAATATTTACAGTGCCTATCCCTTTACATTTAGGACAAGCTCCTTGTGGTGAGTTAAAAGAAAAGTTATGAGGAGCAGGGTCGCTGTAAGCCAAACCCGATGTCGGACACATTAGCCTTCTGCTATAATACTTAAGATTATCAGATTCTAAATCAAGTATCATCACAAGTCCATCGCCCTGACGCATAGCCATTGCTACACTTTGTTTTATACGAGTTTCGTCTTTAGGTGTTATCAATAGTTTGTCTACAACCACCTCTATAGAATGGTTTTTATATCTATCGAGTTTCATAGCAGGCACAAGTTCGCAAAGCTCTCCATCTATTCTTACATTTAGAAAACCTTTCTTTCTTAATTGTTCAAATAGTTCTTTGTAATGACCTTTACGATTACGCACCAGAGGAGCTAATAGATAAACCTTTTTTCCTGCATACTGATTCATTATAAGGTCTATCACTTGATCTTCGGTGTACTTAACCATTTTCTCTCCGGTCTCGTAAGAGTAAGCTTCACCAGCTCTTGCATACAACAAACGAAGAAAGTCATAAATTTCGGTTGTTGTGCCTACTGTTGAACGAGGATTACGATTTGTTGTTTTCTGCTCTATTGAGATAACCGGACTAAGACCTGTTATTTTATCAACATCAGGACGTTCCATATTTCCCAAGAAAGAACGAGCATAAGCCGAAAATGTTTCTATATATCTTCTTTGTCCTTCCGCAAAAATAGTATCGAAAGCCAACGACGACTTACCGCTACCGCTTAGTCCGGTAATTACAGTAAGTTTATTTCTTGGGATACTAACATCTACGTTCTTAAGATTGTGTACTCTTGCACCCAATACGTCAATTCTGCCATATTCTTCTATATGTTCTTTCACTTAAGTTGGCTGTATTTCTTATTTTTATTAATATAATATTGCCAAATAATACTCTTTGTGTAAACAGTATTGGGCATATCTTTACTTTGTTCTCTTACAGTATTGTATTGATGTTTCAGTTTATTAAAGTCTCGACGAGCCTTCCATACCGATAAAGCATTTGAGAATTGCCCTTTTAGTACAAAATGCATAGCCGACAAATAATCTAAAAACCAACGCATATTCATTGTTTTTGTATAAACTTCTGCAGGTAAGTTTTTATGCAACATCAATAAGTTGTTTCTAAAGTTGAGGTATGTTTTATTTGGATTGTCTTTATGCAGAGTAGCTCCTCCTACGTGATAAACAACCGATGAAGGATAACAGACTATCTTTTTGCCTTTTGTATTTAATCTCCAACAAAGATCTATTTCTTCTTGATGAGCAAAAAAATTAGCATCAAAGCCACCTACCTCTCTAAAGTCTTTTAATCGGATAAACAAGCAAGCTCCACTTGCCCAAAATATATCCATAGGCTCGAAATATTGTCCGTAATCGTGCTCTACCGTATTTAATATTCTACCTCTACAAAAAGGGTAGCCATACTTATCAATAAAGCCACCACAAGCTCCTGCGTATTCAAAATATGGATTATAATAATACGATAAAATTTTAGGTTGAAGAGCAGCATATTCCTTATTATTATCTAAATACTCGATAGCCGAACTAAGCCAATTTTCATCTACTTCAACATCAGAGTTTAACAAAACAACGTATTCGTAATCGAGGTTTGCAAGAGCTTTATTATAGCCTTCAGCAAAGCCAAAGTTCTGTTCTAAACTATTAGTTATAACCCAAGGGAAGTGCTGGTTTACGAAAGCAACAGAGTTATCGGTCGAACCATTATCTGCCACTATAACGTCTACTTCGTCTAAATTAGTATGTTTATATATAGATGGTAAAAATTGTTCAAGAAGTTCAACTCCATTCCAATTTAATATTACAACAGCTATTCTTTTCATTCTTAATCAATAATTTTAGCTACAAAAGTCGATTCGTTAGAATTGTACGTTTGTAAATTTACATTTATAAGGGTGTTTATTATTTGAGTATCATAGTTGGTCTCAACCTTGATGTAATTCTCTGTAAACCCATACATTTTATCACCTTTACGAGTATGCTCGAATAAAACTTTATGATTTGTATTTGTTTGCGACAAATAAAACTCTTTTGTTTTCTTATCCGACATTTCAAGTAAAACTTTACTTCTCTCTTGTTTTTCTTTCGGAGACACAGTGTGCTCTATCTTCAATGCCATCGTTCCAGGTCGTTCCGAATATGTAAATACGTGCAATTGCGAAAACGGAAGAGCGTCTAAAAAACAACGAGCCTCTTCAAAAAGTTCATTAGTTTCGCCTCTCACCCCTACTATCACGTCTATTCCTATAAAGGCATCTGGCATATATTGCTTTATCTTTTCTATCTTAGATCGAAAAAGAGACGTATCATATTTTCTCTTCATCAACTTAAGCACCTCGTCAGATCCCGATTGTAATGGAATATGAAAATGAGGAGCAAACCTTTTCGACTTAGCAACAAAAGCAATTATCTCGTCGGTAAGAAGGTTTGGCTCAATAGATGAGATACGAAAACGATCTACTGTTTCCACTTCATCTAATGCTTTAACCAAATCAAAGAATGTTTCGCCAGTTGTTTTTCCGAAATCACCAATATTAACACCTGTAAGAACAATCTCTTTACCCCCTTCTCTTCCTGCCTGTTCTGCCATTTTAACCAAATCGATTATCTTACCATTCCTACTTCTACCTCTTGCAAAAGGTATAGTGCAATACGAACAGTAATAATCGCAGCCGTCTTGCACTTTTAAGAAATGACGAGTACGATCGTCTTGCGAACACGAAGGTACAAACTCTTTCACCTCTTTTATTGGCGATACAGCCACACGATTGCTTTCTTCTCTATTGTAGATATTTAGCAAATGGTCTACCACATTCATTTTTTGGTCGGCACCAAGCACAAGGTCAACACCCTCTATATTACCAACTTCTTCAGGTTTAAGCTGGGCATAGCAACCCGTTACAATCATAAAAGAATCGGGGTGTTGCTTTTTTATACGTCTTATTGCTTGCCTACATTTTTTATCAGCAAGCTCGGTTACCGAACAAGTATTCACTATGCATATATCTGCCTTTTCATTTACTGTAACCTTGCGTATACCCTGCTCCGAAAGGTATTTACCCAAAGTTGATGTCTCTGCAAAGTTAAGCTTACAACCCAAAGTATAGTAAGCCGCTTTCTTATTTTGAAAAATTGTATTGTCTATCATTTATTTTTATCGAGATGCAAAGGTACAATATATCGCCTTTATTTTTATCTAAAAAATGTATATTCGGCATATAAGATAAGATAAATAAAATAAAAACAACTATATTTGCACTCGTAATGTTCTTGTTATACAATGAAGAAGTTTCTTGGTTTAATATTTATTTTCACTGTCGCATTTGCGATTACTCCTCTTACCGCTCAAGATAAGAAGGAGAAGAGCGATGTGGTAATAATTATAGAAAATACAGAAGAAGCTCCCGAACTTAGTATTGTCGACAATAAACTACAAGTTAAGAATGCTCCTATAGGAGCGAAAATAGAAATCCTAACTATTGTTGGCAGTAAGGTAAAAGAATTAGAAATCAAAACTAAAAACGAGTCATTCGAACTCAATCTTCCACGTGCTATCTACATTTTCAAACTAAACGAAACTGTTCGTAAGTTCGTCATTCGTTGAGGTATTTCTTTAACAGAGAACAAACTCACTGAGGTTTTTAAAGCGCACTGTAGATATAAAACACTTCTTGCCATTCAATAATAAAATTTACTTTACAATTAAATAAATTTATTCGCACTATGCAACGCTTTGGCATAGAGGCAACTTATCTTTGTCGCAGCAAATAAAAACAGCCTGAATGTTATTAGTTTCTGAAAATAAAGTGTACATTTGCAATATGCAACATTTGGTTGCTACACATATTGAAGAAGCGTCAAGTTTTATTCTTTGTTTAGGAAATCGCCAATTGACTAATGTAGCAAGGATAAACATAACGTTCCTGTTTGATGATTGTACTTTTTGTGCAACATATCAAGCGTGGGCTGTTGTTTATTTGCTACAAGGTGTTTGGCGATACCTCTAACAAGATAGGCGTACAGTACCGCGCTTTTTTATTGTTAATTTAAAATATATACGAATGATAAATTTTGCAGCCATTGATTTTGAAACAGCAAACCACAAGCATTCAAGCATCTGTAGCTTGGGGATTGTAATTGTAGAGAATGGTATTATCACTGATAAGATATACCGCCTTATACGTCCACAACCAAATTTCTATTGTTCTTGGGCTACAGACATTCACGGATTGTCTTATTATGACACACTAAACGAACCTGAATTTCCTGAAGTTTGGAAGAATATAAAACCTAAACTAACAAGTCTCCCTTTGGTTGCACACAATAGCTCTTTTGATGCTAATTGTTTAAAAGCAGTTCACGATTTATATGGAATACAATATCCAAATTATGAATTTCACTGTACTTATCGAATGGCTAAAAGAAAGTTCCCAAACTTGGAAAATCATCAGTTGCACACAGTTGCAAAACATATTGGATATGACTTGGGAAATCATCATCACGCCTTGGCTGATGCAGAGGCGTGTGCGGAAATAGCTAAAATAATAATCTAAAATATAAAACACATGAGTAACAATAAAATTGAATTAAAATCAATCAGTGAATTATTAGGAATAAATTTTTTCATTCCTTCTTATCAGCGAGGATACCGCTGGACAGGACAGCAAGTGAAAGACTTGCTGGAAGATATTAATGATTTTGTTCCAAAAGAGATTGATAAATCTAATGAGAAAACTTGGTATTGTTTACAACCGGTTATTGTAAAAAAGAAAGAAGAAGCATGGGAAGTTATTGATGGACAACAGCGATTGACAACGATCTATTTGATATTGCATTACCTTAATCAAGGTTATGTTGAAAATCGAAGACGTAAACTGTTTGACTTAGAATATGAAACGAGAAATACAGACAAACTAAACAGTAAAGACTTCTTAATGAATATAGGCAATAAGAATGAGTTCGAAGCTTTGTCTAACATTGATTATTGGCATATTTTTCAAGCATATCAAACTATAGAGGAATGGTTTAGAGTAAGAAATAATTCCGTTGATTCTGACTTTGAATCGAAGCTCCTTAAAAACAGCCAAGTAATATGGTATGAAACGAATGATAAAGACGCTGTAACAATCTTTACTCGTATCAATATGGGGAAAATTCCGTTGACAAACGCAGAACTTATAAAAGCCTTATTTTTGAACAGAGCAAATTTTGAAATGAAAAATTTTGTTGATGAAGAGAGGCTTCGTCTGAAACAATTAGAGATAGCGACTGAATGGGATTTTATGGAGCTCACTCTTCAGAATGATGAGTTTTGGATGTTCCTAAACAGAGACGAAAATAAAAAAGATACACGGATTGAAATATTATTTGAGCTGATTATTGGATTGCCCGAAATAAGACATAACGATAAAGTGTTTATTAAAACTTTTGAAGAATATTACAACGAAACCAGAGATAACTATTATACATATAGAAAATTTGATAAGAAATTCAAGAATAAATCAGAGGAGGAAATAAAAAATAATTGGAAAGAAATAAAACAATATTTTCAAATAATACAAGACTGGTTTAATGATCGTGAATTGTATCATAAAATAGGTTTTTTAATTACTATTGGAGAAAATATAAATACTTTAATAGACGCATCCAAAAAGAAAAATAAACTTGATTTTAGAGAGTGGATTGATAATGTAATTTTGTACACCAACGTCGAAAAAAAAGAATACAGATACAATTATCAGCTCTCAGATATTAAGTATGGCAATGGAATGATAAGACAGATATTGTTATTGCACAATATTCAAACAATGCTGAATAATGAAAAAGCAAATTCTCGCTTCCCTTTTAATCGCTATAAAAAAGAAAAATGGGATATTGAACATATCCACGCGAAGGCATCAGAAGCAAAAATAAAAGATGATTTTAAGGAACAACAAATATGGTTATCTGAAAATTTTGAAAAAAATGAAACTGTTCACAATAATGAGGAGATGAATAATCGAGTTCAAAAGTTATTAGAAGGCCTGTTAGAAGAAAAAGGCGATAAATTTCAAGAAATAATAGACTATGTATTAGGTGAACCTGATGATGATTTGAAAAATTTATGCTTGTTGGATAAAGGAACTAATCGCTCTTATAAAAATGACTCTTTTAAGAACAAGAGAAAAAAGATTATCGAACAAGAGAAAAAAGGAACTTTTATTCCAATATGCACAAGAAATATCTTTCTGAAATATTATTCAGAAGAACTTAAGCAATTAGGGCAATGGTCAGAGACGGATAGAATTGCATATCTTGAAAACATCAAAGATGTTTTGAGAAAATATTTACCAACACAAAAATAAACTAAATGATGAACAATAATATTGAAAAACAAAAATTCGATAAGTTAAGTTTTTGGCAACTTATAAAAAGATGTAGTATAGAAATCCCTATTATCCAACGAGATTATGCGCAAGGGAGACCACAAAAAGAGAAAATAAGAAATGTGTTTTTAGATGCGCTTAAAGGTGCGCTGTTAGGTAATCCGATAGAACTTGATTTTGTTTATGGGAGCGAACAGAATAATATTTTAAAGCCCTTAGATGGTCAGCAACGGCTTACGACTTTATTTCTATTGCACTGGTTTGTTGCAACTAAAGAAACAAAATTAAATGAGGCGAAAGAATATTTGTCCAAATTTACTTATGAAACTCGAATAAGTTCTCGTGAGTTTTGCGAAAAACTTGTTGATATTAGTATTGATTATGAAGAGTTGTTGCCTATGAATGAAAGAGAAAAAATAACTCCTCAAAATCAACTATCAGAGACAATAAAAAATGCTTCCTGGTTTATGATACCCTGGAAAAACGACCCTACAATACAAGCAATGTTGATAATGCTTGATGCAATTCATTTGAAATTCAAAAATGAATCAAATTTATGGGAGAAACTGATTGATGAACAAAATCCTCCTATTACTTTTCTTTATACTAAATTAGAAAATTTCGGGCTCTCCGATGATTTGTATATTAAAATGAATGCAAGGGGAAAAGAACTGACTCCTTTTGAAAACTTCAAATCTCGTTTTGAGAATCATATTGAAAAAAAAGGATGGGAAAATGATTTGCAAATTAATGAATATGATACAGAAGATGAAAAAAAAGAAAAATACATAAAACAATTTAGATATAAAATTGATAGAGAATGGACTGATTTATTTTGGAAATATAGAACTGAAATCAATATTATTAAAGAAGATGGAAGTTCTATTACGGAATACGAAATAGATAGCCGACTGACGAATTTTATTACAAGTATTGCTATAAATAACTATGCTATTAGTTCTGTTTATTCAGAAAAAGATATAATAGAACAAAAAATAAAAATATTGTCAGATACTCCAAGTGAATTGGGAATAGAAGATTTTCCAACTGAAGATTCCTTTAATTTGTTGATTGATTTTTTTGAAAAATATGCAGAAATAGATGATGCAAAAGTTTTCTATAATGCCGAATTAAACCCAAATATTTGTTTGTGGAATAATGGATTTGAAAATACGTCTTTATTCAAAGGAATAATTACTGGTGAGAATGTCACAATGCAAAAAAGAGTGTTGTTTTTTGCTCAAACCATGTTTTTATTAAATAAGCTATTTGATAAAGATGAATTTAATGATTGGATGAGAGTTATTAGAAATATGGTTGAAAATACGGCAGGTAATTGGAATTTAGAAAGAATGATAAGCGCTATGAAATTTGTCGTTAACCTAATGAATGAATATAAACAATATCCTAAGGGAGTTTATTCATTATTGAACGAAACAACAGAAACATACTCCTTTAACGCAACACAATTAAAAGAAGAAAAACGAAAAGCGAAAATTATCGTAGAGAACCCTAATTACAAAGAGCTCATATTCAATGTTGAAGATACTGATTTTTGTAAAGGAAGTATTAATTGGTGTTTGGATTGTGTGGATACGGATAACAATATAGGCTTATTAGAGTTAGAAAATATTAAAAGTATAATCGTAGAACATTTAGGGAAAAGTGATATTTCAAATCTATTCAGAAGAGCATTACTGACAATTGGCAATAATGAATTTTATAAATATTGGGGTTCTTGGAGTTATGGGACAAATACACATAAAAGATGTTTGATTGAAAGCAGAAATAATTTAAAATGGTATTTTACTAAAGGGGAATATTTTGAAAATTATTTCAAACCTCTAGTAATTCAATTAATTACAAAAGATATACAAAGAATAATAGATGATTATGAATGTCCTGAAGATATGCCTAATTGGAAAAAACGTTTGATCAAGGAGCCATCTTTGTTAGATAAATATTGCGAAGGACATTATTTTGGAATAACCGATGATAATCAATGCTATTTATATTACAAGAAAAAACGACCAGCAAGTAAAAATGATTGTAAATTAATCAAATAAATTAATGTGCGCCCCATATCTATATTCCCTTACCGCCATCTCTATCGGCAGCCGCATCTACCAGCTGCCGATACTAAAGATTTGAGCTTAAAAAAACATCGATTATGAAAGTATTTATTTCTGGTTCTATCAGCATAAAGAATTTGAGAGAGCATGACATTTCTTTTCTTGAACAATTAATTGAGGGTAATATTACCATTCTAATAGGTGATGCTTTCGGCATAGATAAAGCTGTTCAAGAATATCTACATAACAATGAGTATCAAAATGTAATTATATATTATTCAGGTGAACACATAAGGAATAATATAGGAGAATGGCAAACTATACAAATACCGAATCCTGATAATTTGAGTGGGAGACTTCTTTATAAACTAAAAGACAAGGCAATGGGTGATGATTGCGACTCTGCCTTAATGTTTTGGGACGGGAAAAGCAAAGGCACAAAACAGAATATAGAATATTTAGAAGAACTAGATAAATATCACCTCGTAGTTATAGAAAATGGTCTGCACGTTGGCAATATTCACAAAATAAATAATATGGTAATACTGTAATATAAGTGTTTTACAATTAAAGCATAAAACGAAATGACACAGACTGACAAATGGCTGGAAATAAGAGCGAGATACTTAAATAAAGAAATATCCGAAAACGAATATTATAAAAATTGTGATGAAGCTGGTCTTGAAATGACTGCATGGGTAGATGAGGATTTTGCAAGAGAAAATGGCTTTTCTGGAGATAGCATAGACCTAATTAGTTTTGCTTCTGATGAAGAATGGCATAATCCTGCTCTTTAATCTCTCACTGTATGAAGAAAACTGCTCAAAAAGCAGTTTTTTTTGTGCAAAATCTCGAGCTGCGCCAACTTTTGGCACACTCAATATATATCTTTGCCTAAAAATAAGAGATATGAAACAAGAGAACACTACACAAAAAGAAGAGAAAACCAACAACAAGGTTGGTAAAAAAGCACCTAAAACTATACTGGAGCACATAGAAAATATTTTAGAATTAGTGGAAGGCTCGGGACTTAAAGATGACTTCTATAAAAAGGCTAAAAAAAGTATCGATTTTGTGGCTAAGAAAATGGGGCTTACAATAAACCAAACGGTATTATTTGCTATCTTTATCGAGAGAAGTGATGATTATAGAATATACATCAATGAACTTTCCAAGCTAATTGGCTGTCGCTTAGTTAAAGTTATAGCTTTAATGAGTGATATTGACGAATTAGAAAAACGGCGTTTAGTTCGTTGTAACAAAAGCAACGATCAAAAAAGTTATCGTGTGCCTATAGATGTTGTAAATGCTCTAAAAAAAGACATAGC
>JARXWK010000037.1 GCA_029916745.1 Dysgonomonadaceae bacterium PH5-43
TAAGTCCTTTCGCTTACCAATGGGTATGCTGTGGACTTAAATGAGAATACGAAGAATATGAATATACAATAACTTAAACGAAACTCAGGTTAATAGATGGGCGAGCAGGTTGTTACTACATACCCCTTGTTGCTCTTAGTAGATACCCCTCGCCTTTCTTAGTAGATAGGCGAGCTGCTTCTTAGTAGATACCCGATGTAGCTCTTAGTAGAACGGTCCCGTCTTTATACTTAAAGCACCCCATCGTTCTTAGTAGAGAGACCTCGCCTATCTCAGTAGAGACACGAGGGGTCTCTTAGTAGAGAGACGACCCTAAGTGAAGCTTTGTGTTTTTTGAACTAAGAACTAAGAGTTGTGCTTCGCACAAGTTAAAAGATAAAAACTAAAAGATAACAGTTGGATTACCTAAAGGGTAGAACTTCCATAGCCGTACGGCGAGCGAAGCGTTGCCTACGGGAACAAGAAGAGTTTAGCGAAGCGACAAACTTCGGGATAGGCACAGTCGTTGCTTTCAAGAAAGCAATAGAATGGCTGAAGTTACACTTTCGATCAGTTCATCAAATCGTCGAAGAAATCATTAAGGTCTTTATCAAGAGCGTCCCAGATGTCGTTGCCTAATTGAATTGTATCATCATCAATGAATATCAGTTCTTCTTTTGTGGAAAAGTTTTCATCAACTAAACTAATAAAGAATGGTTTGTTAATAAAAGAACTGTCGAACGCATCGTCTTCTTGTAAAGTTTTAAGAAGTGCTTTAGCTGTATCTATAACCTCAGTCTCTATATCTTCCTGTGTTGTTAGACCTGATATATCGACATTCGCAAGTTGTTGTTCTAAGTCGTCGAATATCTTTAGAGTTGTCGTTTGAGTATCTAAAAACAGATATAAATCCGACAAAAGGTTACCCTCATTAGAAACTTCATACGAACGAAGGCATTCTAAGATTCCTTCTTGGATTTTTGCAGCTAAATTGCTATTGATAGTTTTCATAATGCAAAGGTAATTATTTTTTTGTTTGTATTTATTTGCTATTGATGTATTTTGAACTTATTAGTGAAACTTACAAATACCCCCAAGTTCTTAAAAAGTATATTATAAAGAAAATAGAAACACTCGAACAAGCCGTAGTCAACACCACTATTTGAGCCGATAGTTCGCCATCGTTACCCATATTCTTTGCCATAATATAACTTGCCATAGCTGTAGGTGTAGCAAATATACTTATAAGCACGGCTAAGTCGACACCCCTAAAACCAAGCATTACAAATATAGCAAGAGCTATTACAGGAACTATAATAAGTCGCGACATAGATGCTATAATTACCTTAGAAATATTACCTTTTAGGCTTTTAAACTTAAACTCTCCTCCCATAACAAACAATGCTAACGGTGCTGCTATACGTGCAAACTGAGACAGAGGAGATTCTATAAATTGAGGTAATTGTAAGTTTACTACTCCTGCCAATAAGCCAAAGAAGCAGCCTAAAATGAGAGGGTTAGTTACTATATCTTTCATTATCCTCTTGAAAGATATTTTATGTGTTCCCGACTCTGAATGTATTGAAAGAATAATTACTGCAGCTACATTATAAAAGGGTATCATTATGCCCATAAGCATAGATATTGCCGCCATTGCTTCATCTCCATACATTCCTGTAGCTAAAGGCAATCCATAAATTAAGAAATTACTTCGGTAGATGCCTTGTATCATACTGCCTTGCTGCGCTTTCCTTTTAATAAAACGTGGAATGATAAGGAATGATATTAAGATAACAACACTAACACCAATAAGAGACGCAAATATAAGACGAGTATTAGAAAAATCACCAGTATATGAAGAGCGTATGTCTTGAAATAACATTATAGGAAGACAAAACTTGAATACAAAACGGTTTAGTTGTCCTAAGAAGTCGTAAGTTACAAAACCTATTAGTCGTGCGATGTAGCCTGTAGCCATTAACACAAACAGAGGAGCTACAACATTCAAGGAAAATAGAAAGTTATCCATATTAATGTTTTTTTAATACTCGGTGAGGAATATCGCCATGCCCTACTATATCGAACTGACAATTACAATGTGTATCTAACCAAGTGCTACTAAGATTAGAACCCGTATGGTAATGTAGCGTTTCGTTAACACAAGCAATGTTTTTTACCTTAGACACAACAGTGCCTATATCGTGAGACACTAAGATAATTGCTGTGTTCTTGCGAAAATCTTCCAATAGTTCATAAAATTGATATTCAAATGTTTTATCTATATAAGTGCTCGGCTCGTCTAATATCAGCAACTTTGGGCGACTAACCATAGCACGAGCAAGAAGTACCTTTTGTAATTGACCACCCGAAAGTTCGCCTATAGGTTTATTTACAAAGTCTTTTATCCCAGTTTCCTGAACGATTTGCATTAGCATATCCTTCTTTTGTGTCTTGTTTTTACCTTTCTGAGACATAAGCCCAGACTCTACAACATCTTTTACTGATATAGGAAATCTTTTGTCGATGTACGATATTTGTGGCATATAACCTATATTGTCTTTCACCTCTTTAAGATGGAAAATAATATTACCAGAAGTGGGCTTTATTAAACCAACCATAACCTTTATTAGTGTAGTTTTACCCCCTCCATTAGGACCTATAATACCAAGAAAGTCGTTTTCATAAACCACTAAGTTTACATTCTGGATAACAATATTGTTGTTGTATCCAGCACTTAAATCTTTTATTTCAAGCAAAGGCTTATTCATCAGATAAAGCTTTTGATATTTTTATTATCTCTTCCTTCCAGTTATACGACAAAGGATTGATAGATATTAGCGTGCAGCCTGTTTCTTTAGCAATAGTTTCAGCATTTTTCTTATCGAACTCCTCTTGAATAAATATTGTTTTTATTTGTTTCTCTTTTGCCGTATCTATAAGTTTTTTCAATTGTTCGGGCGAAGGTTCTTTTCCATCTATCTCTATCGAATATTGAGTTAGATTATAGTCGCGAGCAAAATAAGTAAGAGCAGGGTGATATATTATAAAATTCTTTTGAGATGAATTAGTTAAATATCCGTCTACCAAGCTGTCGAGTTCGTTTATTTCTTGAATAAGTTGTTCGTAATTACGTCTGTAAAATTCGGCGTTAAGACTATCTAAGTCACAAAAAGCTTTATACATATTCTCTGCTATAATCGCAGCTTGTTTTGGAGACGACCAAGAGTGTGGGTCTATTCCCATTTCAGAACATTTGTGATGATGACCAGTATGACTATGGTCGTGTTCAGAATGTATATAGCTTATTCCTTCTCCATTGTTAAAGAATAACACATCTTTATTATTTTTCTTGAGTTTGTCGAGCCACGCATTTTCAAAGCCTATATAACCAATCTGGAAGTAAGCCACGCTTTTTGCCAAACCAATCATTTGCTTGGGTGATGGATCGTAATCTTCTGGACTTACACTCGGAGGCACCATAGTTTGAATAGAGTATAAACTATCGGCTATCTGTTCGGCAAAATAACGCTGAGGCTCTATTGTTACCGTAATTATATTCTCTTTCTCTACACTATTTTTTACACAATAAGTAAAAGAAGTAAGAGATAATAGTAGTGCTAATATTAATAATTGTCTCATAACTGTAGCTTTATTTGAATACCTGATTAATAATATACTCTTTATCTGTGCTTAACTGTTGTTTAAGTTTATCTAAGTTTTCGAATTGTGTGTCATTTCTTACAAAATCGACAAACTCGATAGTTATATCTTCTCCATAAATATCTTTGTTGAAGTCGAAAATATTTACTTCTATTCTGTTTTCGCCTTGTTGCGATACAGTTGGTCTGTCGCCTATATACGCCATTCCTTTATATCTTTCACTGTTTAGTGTTACGCAAACAGCATAGACTCCTTTTTGGGGAATAACTTTCAGGCTTGAATTAATTTGCAAATTAGCAGTCGGCACTCCTATAGTTCTCCCTATTTTGTTGCCCTCTATAACCTTTCCTTTAATGAAGTAATTATAAGACAGTAATTTATTAGCTTTAACTATCTCCCCCTCTTCTATAAGATTTCTTATAACTGTAGAGCTAACGTGCAAATCTTCAAGGTCGAGCTCTTTAGCAGGATATATTTTTATACCACACTGTTCGCCAAACTTCACATAGTCATTGTAGCTGTGCGCTCTGTCTTTACCAAATTTATGATCGTAGCCAATTAATAAACCTTTAATATTTAGTTCCGTTTTAAGAATATTGTTCATAAAATCGCAAGCTGTCATTTCCGCCAACTCTTTTGTAAAGTCTAACACATAACAATTATCAATACCCGTAGCCTCAAGTTTAGTTATTTTTTCTTCAAAAGTATTTAATAGCTTAGGCTGAAACTCCTTATTCAATACTTTTCGTGGGTGTACAGGGAAAGTAATTAAAGATGTTTCTATGTTTTCTCGTTTAGCCAGAGTCTTTAACTGAGATAAAAGATAGTGATGCCCTATATGAACACCATCAAAAAAGCCTATGGTTGCTATTGTTTCTTTTTTCATAAAGCATTAATTACTTTTTCTCTATGATAGAAGTAAGTGGATATTTCAGGTTGCTGTATGAAGTTAAGTTTGCATCGGCTGCGCCAATCTTAAGTTTTGCCTTCATTCTAAGAGGTAAACGATTATTGTCGTTGCCAATCCATATTTCTATTGCATTAGACGACTCGGTAAATACATCGTGAGTTATATCTACATTAAACTTTAAGGCTTTGTATTTTTTATTTTTTGAGCCTTCAATATTTGTTTCTCCTTTATAACGAATAAGAATGTCTACTTTTCGTCGGCCAATAAAAGTACTCATACGTTCTTCGTATCCCGGGCACAAGTTATCGTAGTTTAAGTTTCGGATATGAAGCAATATATTCAGAAGATCGTACCCTGAGTATTCGGTAGAAATAATAGAATCTACAACAATCTCTCCTTTTTTTATTCGCTTAACGTGAACATCAGTTCCATTGGTATCAAAACGCAAAAACTTAGATTCTTCTATAAAGTGCGAACTTCCCTCATTAACACTTCTTTTGTGGTATATTGGTTCGAGAAAGGGCAACGAAGCATAAGACGTAAGAGTATCTCTCATCTTATATATTTTATCAAAGAAAGAAGTTGTTTTGAAATCAAGCTCAGAGCGAAAGGTAATTTTCCCTTCATAATAATCTTTTGTTATTTTGAAGTTTGCCGTTCCCCCTTTCATATTTATCAATCCGTATTTATATTTTATATCAAACTTAAGAGTTTCTCCTTCTTGAGAAGTACACTCTTGAGCTTGCACAAAAGAAACACCTGATATTAAAAATAATACCAGCAATATTGTATGTGTCGAGACATTAAAATAACGATTTCTGAGATGATGTATTCTTGTTTTTACGTTCTTCATTTCTATCCCTTTTAGCTTTCTTCTCTTTCGGTTTGTTTTTTGTAATTTCAATAGGCTTTTGCCTTTCCAGAGGAAGAGCAGTTACATTCCACGATTGCTCCCATTCCATATACTTCTTTATATCGAAAAAGGTAGGGTAATAAAACACTTCTTCAGGTTGTATATTATCTTTATAATTCCCAGTATCCCACTTCATATTCTGATTACTGTCGAGGATATAACGCAAAAAGTACCTTCCAGGTTGAATGTCGACGAAAATTAATTCGCCGTCAATAACTTTCGACTCTTTAACAACCTGTTCTCTTGAGTTTAATAACTGTCCGAAGCCAGAATTACTTATTCCTGTTATTTGAACAAACAATGCGCCATAGTCTTCAACGGCTTTTGTTTTTATGATACTCTTTTTAGCATCGTTCCATTTACCGTAAACACTTGTAATTGCAGCCGAATCTATTTGTATTTGATATTCGTGTTTGTATGGCCAATTAGGTAAGAAATAGAATGCGAGTGGATTTAGAGTGTCTTGTATTAAAGGCATATCAACTTTATGCCACAAAGTATCTATCTTTTGTACAATGTTTATCTTTTCTATTACCGAAGAATTAACCGGTTCGGAGAATATAACCTTAACAGTATCGAAAACATTAATACTTCCAGCAGGCGAAACATTAACATCTAAGAATGTTATCTCATCGTTGTCTGATTGTTTAGCCTTTCTTCTTTGGTAAAGGCGCAATGTATCTATTTTGCTCACTAAATTATTAAGAGTATCGTGCTGCACATATTCGGCTTTTAAGAGCAGCGTATCTCTTTGCCACACCATAGAGTCGGTAATCCAATAAGTCATTGTTTTGCAGTCTGGCGATTGCTGTAGAATAAACCAATCGTTTATGTTATCTTCAATCTCTCTTTCGTCTAATAAAGTGATTGAGGGGGGCATCTTAATATCGGAATTAAACTCCATAGTAAATTTATTACTATCAACTCTTGAGCTTCGAGATAAATATTGTTGCTCGTTATCGTGTTCGAACAAGCGAATAATTATATCGTCGGGAGTAAAGCGAGTATACGGAACATCAATAATAGTATCTATAGTTATAGTATCGTGCCATATAGTATCCTTTCTTACGGCAGGAGTAAAAGAAGGAACTATTAGTGAGTCGTAGAATGCTATTGCTTCTCCTAATTGATCGAATTTGAAGTCGCGATTAACATCTTTCAACGCATAAAGGCGATAAGTGCCCGGAGCAATATTTTTTATTGTAAAGCGTCCTCTGTCGTCAGTTTGGGAAGTACGCACAAAAGGTTTGTTTATAAAAGCCGAATCGCTTAAATCGGAATGTATACCAACAATAATTTTAGACATCGGTTCGAGGTTTGAAGAGTTTAATAACAGTCCCGAAACTTCTAAAGAGTCTATTATTTCGCCTGTTGAGAAAGCAAACGAAAAATTTTCTAAAGCGTTACCTTCATTATTGTCGATTATAGCGTCGGTAAAGTCGAAGGTATAAGTTGTGTTTGGTATTAACGAATCTCTAAGCTCTACTGTTATACGTTTCCCTACTGATTTTATAATAGGCATTTTAAGCTGAGGAGGAGTTATTATAACTTTTTCGTTAGGGTTAGAGATATTAATAAATTCGTCGAACCATATAGTTATTTTATTTCCGTCGAAGTTAATTTTATTTGGCTCAGGGTTACTTCTTAAAAAAGCCGGTGGAGCTACGTCGTAATCTCCCCCTCCTGGATTGCCAATACTTGCACAAGCATATAATCCGCAAACAATTAATGCAATGTAAATAGTTCCAAATAGAACTCTTTTAATGAAATGAAGAATGTGCATTGGTGATAGATATTTATTGCTGCAAAATTACGGAAAATTATTAAATAAAACTTGCCTACTACCATCTTCTTGCTCTCTGATGCGAACAAACACTGTGGCTTCGGGCAACAAAGGCTCTACGTTTTCCGACCATTCCATAAAGCAAAACGCACCGCTATCGAAATAGTCTTCTACTCCAATATTGTATGCCTCTTGTAAATCATTAATTCGGTAAAAGTCGAAATGATAAATTAAAGCTCCCGTTTTAGATGATGTGTATTCGTTTACTATGGCAAACGTAGGACTGTTTATAACATCTTCCACACCTAATTCTTCGCATATAGCTTTAATGAATGTTGTTTTGCCTGCTCCCATTTTCCCATCGAAAGCAAATATTGTATTGCCGTTAATCGAATCGATAAACTCTTTGGCAGCCTCTCTTATTTTGGAAATATCTTTGATAACTATCTCTTTCATAAAACAAAATTACAGTTTTTTTTTGTACTGCTGATGAAATTAGTAAATAATATATTAAAGTCGGTTTCAGCCCCCAACTTTAACCTCTTTTCGTAATCTTTAACTGTATGTATATTCGTGCGAATTATGCTTTTTAGACCAAATAAAGACTTTTCCCAATAACTCAGTGCGCTTTAGAAAAAACTCAGTGTCTTTCTCCTTTAAACTCACTGAGTTTCATCTTAAAAACACCGAGCTTTCTTGGGGATATAGTACAAAAAAGCCGCTAAGAAATTACTTCTCAGCGGCTTATGCATTTTGCATACACAAAGGTACAAAACTTTTAAGCGTTTGTCAAGTGCTCGTTAACCTTCGTTCACAACTATAATATTCTAATTAATCTGCTTTTCGTTGACAAACTACCGATTGCAAATCGCCTTTTAGCAGAATAAGAGTATCAGCAACTGAGCGCTAAGTACACGAAGAAACATTGTTAGCGGATACACTGTTGCATAACCCACAGATGGAGCATCATTCCCTGCCGAAGCGTTTGAAAAAGCTAACGCAGGAGGGTCGGTAGAGCTACCTGCAAGTAACCCCATAAGTGTAAAATAGTTCACTTTGAATATAGTTCGCGCTACAATACCCACAATAGTTAGTGGAACAATAGTTATAATCACTCCATATCCAACCCATTTCAATCCGCCTTGATTAACAATAGTGTCTACAAATCCGTCACCTGCCCCTAATCCCACACAAGCAAGAAAGAGACAAATCCCTACCTCACGAAGCATAAGGTTAGCACTCATTGTTGTGTATGTTACCAAGTGGTATTTAGGTCCAAAAATACTTATTAAAATAGCTACAATAAGCGGACCTCCAGCCAATCCTAACTTCACAGGTTGTGGTATTCCAGGGAAATGGAAAGGTATACTACCAAGCAATACCCCTAAAAATATACCTATAAATATAGGAACAAGGTTGGGTTCGTTTAATCGCTTCATCTGATTACCAAGTACTCGCTCTACATTCTTAATAGAATCTTCGCTACCAACAACAGTTACACGGTCGCCCACTTGAAGGCTAAGAGCTGGATCGGCAATAAGGTCTACTCCCGAACGATTAACACGAGTAATGTTTATGCCAAAGTTTTTACGAAGATTAAGTTGTCTGATAGAACGTCCGTTTACTCCCGATTTTGTAATCAATATCCTTCTCGATACTAACTGAGAATCAAGAGTATCCCATTGTTCTTGGTTCATATCAATTTTATTACCCAGAAACGCAACGATAGCCTCCATATTGTCGGGCGTGGTAGCTACGTAAAGTTTGTCGTGTTCAGCAAGAATTGTTTTCGACGAAGCAATTTCTATTTGATTATCAGAATGAAGTATACGAGAGATAATAAATTTACGGTCGATAAGTTGATGTAATTCGCAAAGATTTTTACCAACCACCGAAGGATTTGTTATTTCTAACGACAATAATTCTATCTTTTTATCTGTAGAAGAAGTATCGTTAAGTTCTGCCGATTCTTTTTCAGCATTTATTTTGAATATATACTTAAGCGCAATAATAGTTAGTATGATACCCACAACAGCCAAAGGATAAGCCACTGCATAACCCATAGCAATAGTTGAGTCTCCAGCACCTCCGTTCATATCGGCGTAAGCTTGTTGCGCTGCTCCTAATCCAGGTGTATTAGTTACCGCTCCCGAAAGAATACCTACCATTGTTTGCATAGGCACTCCCGTTATATAATGAATGACAATTGTTGTGATTACACCTAAAAAAACTATGCTCATTGCGAGCATATTAAGTGTAATACCACCTTTCTTAAAAGAGGCAAAGAAACTTGGTCCGACTTGCAGCCCTACTGAATAGACAAACAAAATAAGACCGAATTCTTTTACAAAGTGTAAGATGTCGTGGTTAACGTGAAGCCCGAAGTGCCCGAAAAGTATTCCTACAAAAAGAACAAATGTAATTCCGAGAGAGATTCCGAAAACTTTAATTTTACCTAATGCGATTCCTAATGCTATAACCGCCGCAAAAAGTATAACTGTATGAGCAACTCCATCGCCCATAAATAAATCAACTAACCAATTCATTTTTATGATTTTTCAAAATTTCCGCAAAGGTAGACAAAGTAAGTTTAACTACCTAACAATGACGCAATATTACTTACAAAAAGTTTAACAGAGATAGCTAAAAGAATAATTCCGAAGAACTTGCGTAAAACATAAATACCTCCAGCCCCTATCTTCTTCTGAACGAAGTTTACATTTCTCAAAACAAGGTAAACTATAAACATATTAATAAGGAGTGCTATAATTATGTTTATAGAGTTATATTCTGCCTTCAAAGAAAGAAGAGCAGTAAATGCACCCGGCCCCGCCAACAAAGGGAATATTATTGGTACTATAGTTGCATTATTTGACGGTCCATCGCTCTTAAATATTTCTATACCGAAAATCATTTCGCAGCCTATAACGAAAAGAACTATAGCTCCAGCCACAGCAAACGAAGACACATCTACTCCGAAAAGCTTTAAGACTCCTTCGCCAACAAAGAAAAACGCTAACAGTATTAAGAAAGAAAAGAACGAGGCCTTAAAAGAGCTATAAGTTTTTTCTTTCTCTTTTAAGTCTATAAATATAGGCAAAGACCCCGTAACATCTATAATTGCAAAGAGGACTATAAACGCACTAAATATTTCTTGTACGTTGAGACTCCACATAATTTTATTTATTAATTAACACAAAGTGCATCGTTAAGCGCAATAACAGCATCGGCATATCTATCTCTTGCTATAACAAATTGCATATTGACTTGTTTTAACGACTGACCAAAACAATCTATATTAATATTGTTATCCCATAATGCTTTGGCTCCTTTTGCTAAAAATCCGGGATAGGCTATATTACTTCCCATAGCACAAACAATAGCAACTTCTTCTATTTTTATTTTATACACTATATCGTTAAGTTCAGCAATCATTTTGCGTACATTTGGCTTGTCCCAAACAACCATAGTAATACTATTAGCATTTGTAGACTTAAGAATATAACTTACTTCGTGTTTTTTCATAACCTCCATAATCCTCAAGTCGTATCCTACTTCTCCTACCATAAGAGGGTCGTGAACTTCAAAAGCTATCACCTTGTCGGTGCCTGTAACGATTTCCACCTTAGGCACAGGAGAAACATAATCGTTAGAAATTAGAGTTCCTGGGTGGTCGGGTTCGAAAGTGTTTTTAATTCTAATTTTTATTCCAGCAAGCTCCAACGGTTTAGCTGCTTTAGGGTGAATAGCCTCCATACCTACATCGGCAAGTTGGTCTGCTATTATATAGTTTGTATTACCTACAGGGATAGATTTGTCTACTCCTACAAGCTTAGGGTCGGCACTCGATAAGTGAAACTCTTTATGTATTATAGCCTCATCAGCTTTTACATCAACAGCTATTTTACTAAATGTAACCTCAGAGTATCCTCTATCAAAAGCTCTCATAATACCTTCGGTTCCTTTTGTGTACCCCGTAGCAACACACAATGTTTTAGAGAAGTTTATTCCCGTAAACGCTTTGTGTATGCGCTCATCTATAGTAAGAGGATCACTATCATTGAATCCACAAAGATCTATAAAAGTAGCGTTAACACCATTGTTGTTCATAATATTAACCGAGTTCCAAGCCGAATGAGCTTCCCCTATAGAAGCCAGAATTTCACGAGCGGCTAAATAGATATTGCTTTTCTCCACATACCCCGAAGCTATAACCTGATACATCGACGAAAGATATGTTTTGGCTTGTTCTATTCTGTATTTTATAAAGTTGTCTGCTTCTTTAAGGTTCAGTCCTAAACATTCTAACCCTTTGTTGATGCTCAAAAGTTTATCGCAAAGTTCGTCCATTGCACTTTCGTACTCTTCGTTATTTAAGAATTTAGCATAAACACCAGGTTCGCCAGTTTTTTTATGTTCAAGCAACCAGTTAGTTACATTGTTGTATGCAGAAACTACGAAAATACGATTATACATATTTTCTTCAGTTCTATTTCTCTTAATAATATTGTTCAGACAATCTCCGA
The DNA here is from genome assembly GCA_029916745.1 of Dysgonomonadaceae bacterium PH5-43. Lineage (NCBI taxonomy): Bacteria > Pseudomonadati > Bacteroidota > Bacteroidia > Bacteroidales > Dysgonomonadaceae > Dysgonomonadaceae bacterium PH5-43. The sequence continues at coordinate 11,772 of JARXWK010000037.1, forward strand.
ACTGCGACATAGATGTTCCACCTATTTTTTCTACTGTAAGCATTTAATAAACAAATAATTAATATATAGATAATTTCGTTGCAAAATTACTATAAATTAATTGATTATAAAACATCTTACATTAAAGAAAACCTCAACAACTAACAAATAGAAAAGCATTTTGTCAAGATTTATTGCATTTCATTTTCTTATAAGAAGTTTTTTGTTTAATTTTGCAGACAATTAACACAAACGACAAAGTTTTATTTAATAATTATCATAGAAAATGAAAGTACAAGAAGTATTAAACAATCTGCAAATGAGATTTCCTAACGAACCAGAATATCTACAAGCAGTGAAAGAAGTATTGGAGTCTATCGAAGATGTTTACAACCAACACCCTGAATTTGACAAGGCAAATTTAATTGAAAGACTATGTATTGCCGACAGAATATTTACATTCCGCGTTACTTGGGTTGACGACAAAGGAAAAGTAAACGTAAATATGGGATATCGCGTACAGCACAACAACGCAATAGGCCCTTACAAAGGAGGAATTCGTTTTCACTCTTCTGTAAATCCTTCAATCTTAAAATTCTTAGCTTTTGAACAAACATTTAAGAATGCGCTTACAACTCTTCCTATGGGTGGGGGTAAAGGAGGTTCTGACTTCTCTCCAAGAGGAAAGTCGAATGCTGAAGTTATGCGTTTTTGCCAAGCATTTATCCTTGAATTATGGAATCATATAGGCCCTGACACCGACGTTCCTGCTGGAGACATAGGAGTAGGCGGACGTGAAGTTGCTTATATGTTTGGTATGTATAAAAAATTAGCAAAAGAATTTACAGGTGTTTTCACTGGTAAAGGTATAGAATTTGGCGGTTCTTTAATCCGCCCAGAAGCTACAGGCTATGGAAACATTTACTTCTTACTTGAAATGCTTAAAACAAAAAACATTGACATTAAAGGTAAAAAATGCTTAGTATCAGGTTCGGGCAACGTTGCTCAGTATACTTGCGAAAAACTTATAGAACTTGGAGCTATCCCAGTTACTCTTTCTGATTCTGATGGATACATCTACGACCCAGACGGAATAACTGCCGAAAAGCTTAAATACGTTATGGAACTTAAAAACATAGAAAGAGGACGTATTCGCGAATACGCTGATAAATATGGTTGCAAATATGTTCCTGGAGGTCGCGTATGGTCTGAATCTGGAGACATTGCTCTTCCTTCTGCTACTCAGAACGAATTAAATGGAGATGACGCTAAACACCTTATAGCAACTGGATGTATTGCCGTAAGCGAAGGAGCAAATATGCCTTCTACGCCTGACGCTGTTGAAGTATTCCAAGATGCTAAAATATTATATGCACCCGGCAAAGCAGCCAACGCAGGAGGTGTTGCAACTTCAGGCTTAGAGATGACTCAAAACTCTAACCGTTTATCTTGGTCGAGAGAAGAAGTCGATAGCAAGCTTAAACAAATAATGTCTGATATTCACGAGCAATGCGTTAAGTATGGCAAACAAGAAAATGGCTACATCGACTATGTTAAAGGCGCAAACACAGCCGGCTTTATGAAAGTCGCAAAAGCTATAATGGCACAAGGTATTATTTAAGAAATAAATAATCATAATTAAAAATGGTGCAAGGCGTAACATTATCTCGCCTTGCACCATTTTTTTATTCAGCACCAACATCAAATTAACCCGGATAATCCAAAACAAAAAAAAGAGACTCACAATTATTGCAAGTCTCTTTTTTTGTGGGCGGTGAGGGATTCGAACCCCCGACCCTCTGGGTGTAAACCAGATGCTCTGAACCAACTGAGCTAACCGCCCGAATTTTATTTTTAAGTATCAATTCCTCTGAATTGCGATGCAAAGGTAAGGCTTTTTATTTAATCTCCAAACTTTTTCAAGAAAAAATTTCATCAAAATCATTATTTTTTTTCAAACATAGCACAAAAGACTGAAAACATCAATCTTAGAACTGCATTTAGGGTCAAGTAACGAAATATTACCTTTGTCTTTTTCTCCTAAAAATGCAAAGCTTCACTTAGGGTCTTCTCTCTACTAAGAGACCCCTTGTGTCTCTACTGAGATAGGCGAGGTCTCTCTACTAAGAACGACGGGGTGCTTTAAGGACTTCGGCGGGGTGGTTCTACTAAGAACCTGAGTTTCGTTTAAGAAATTGGTTAAAAAAGTTGGTAAGTAAGCCTTAAATTTGTATCTTTAAGTCTGAATAACAACACAATACATAATTT
>JARXWK010000038.1 GCA_029916745.1 Dysgonomonadaceae bacterium PH5-43
TATGTATTGTGTTGTTATTCAGACTTAAAGATACAAATTTAAGGCTTACTTACCAACTTTTTTAACCAATTTCTTAAACGAAACTCAGGTTAATATGGGTACGTCGATGGGTAGTAGTATTACCATTACGGACGATGCGGGTTCACAGCTTGCTGCCGATTTGGGGAGAAGTCTGATTCAAGGAACATCACAATTTTTCAGTAAGAAAATGCGTGAGGTAAAAGTTACCCTGAAAGCAGGTTACAAAGTTTTGTTACTCCCGAAAGCATAAGTAAAACAATCAGGGCGAAAGCCCACCACTAAAAAAATCCAATAGTAATTAACAATTAAAACAATTTCCGTATGAAACGAATTCTTTTTGTACTCGCTATTATCGGGTGCGTATTCACAGCCAATGCACAAGAGTTAGAAACACATAGTGCCGTAAAACAAGAAACAGTAAAAGTTTCTTCGCCTTCTACGGGCGATTATTTTGAAGGTCTGACACGACCGCTGACCTTCAACCGGATGATACCTCCGTATGCACTGGAAGTTACTTTCAGTAAAACGGTACATATTATTTTTCCGTCTGCAATCCGCTATGTAGACTTAGGTTCTGCCGACCTGTTGGCAGCCAAAGCTGACGGTGCGGAAAATGTTCTCCGTGTGAAAGCTGCTCTTCGGGATTTCTCCCGTGAAAGCAATCTGGCGGTTATTACTGAAGACGGTGCATATTATACTTTTAATGTAAAATATGCCGATGAGCCTGTAAAATTGAGTGTCGAAATGACCGACTTTATCCACGATGGGGAAGCGGTAAACCGACCGAATAACGCTATGGAGATTTACATGAGGGAGCTGGGAAGCGAATCGCCTTTACTGGTTAAGCTGATAATGAAGTCTATTTACAAAAACGACAATCGGGAAATAAAGCATATCGGCTCTAAGCGCTTCGGTATTCAGTACACACTCAAAGGAATTTACACGCACAATGGCTTGCTTTATTTCCACATGCAACTCAAAAATTCCTCCAATGTACCCTTTGATGTGGATTACATTACTTTCAAAATAGTTGATAAGAAAGTAGCCAAGCGTACCGCTATTCAGGAACAGGTAATCATGCCATTGAGGGCACACAATAACCTGACATTGATAGGGGGTAAGAGAACGGAACGGGTAGTGTTTACCTTGCCGAAATTCACGATTCCGGATGATAAGCATCTGATTATTGAACTGAACGAAAAAGAGGGCGGACGACACCAGTCCTTTGTTGTCGAAAATGCCGACCTCGTGAGAGCCAAAGTAATCAACGAACTCAAAGTAAAGTAAGATGAAAAATTCGATTAAGAGAGCGCAGAAGCAAAACTTGTTTTGTATTCTGCCGAACGGGAGAATTTTATGTAAACGGTTATCTATTATCGTAACGTTTGTGCTGTGCCTGGTCTTTGCAGACCAAGCCCACGCACAGCGTTGTTTGCCCGGTATGCAAGGCATACAGGTAACTGGCGGAATGGTGGACGGATTTCATTCGTCAGATAATAAAAACGAACTGGGGTATTATTTCGGGTTATCTATGGCCACCTATACCAAACATGCCAATAAGTGGGTATTTGGTGCAGAGTTTCTGAATAAATACTACCCTTATAAGAAAGACAGGATACCTGTCAGCCAGTTCACGGCAGAGGGTGGTTATTACCTGAAATTCTTATCTGACCGTAATAAGGTAGTTCTTTTCTCTTTGGGCGGATCTGCACTCGCCGGATATGAAACAAGCAACTGGGGAGAAAAAACGCTCTTTGACGGTTCCACTCTTCGGGATAAAGACAGCTTTATTTATGGCGGTGCGATTACGTTGGAATACGCAATTGTCTGAACCTTGATTTACATGATTAAAGGATGATAGGATTTTTAGAATCATGGTAATCTCAAAATCTTATAAATCATGGTTTAGAAAATGATCTTGTTACTATGCCCGTCCAGAAAAAAATCGTTCAGGGCGAAAGTGCGGAAATTCGCTGCCAACTGGTAAAAGAAGGCGACTACGACCAAGCAAAATTCTTCATCAGGTATTTCCAAACAGACGGAAAAGGAGAACTACGATTGGATGACGGGCGTGTATTATTGCCTAACGACCTCTATCCTTTGAAAAAGGAAACGTTCAGGCTTTATTATACTTCTCATTGTACCGACCAACAGGTGATTGATGCGTATATCGAAGATAATTTCGGTCAGGTGGCACAAAAGAACTTCAGTTGGCAGAATGACAAAGGAGAGGAAGAAGATACAGAAGACGAGGAATAAGAAAAGTTGAATGAGTAAAGTACCCGGAGCAATTCGGGTACTTACTGTATTTACAGATTGATTATGAAATATATAATAACGTTCTTCATTGCGCTGCTTCATCTAACTGCATGGGGACAGCCAAACAGAAAATCGGAAATAGCAAAATGTACGGAACAGGCTTATTCTGTAAAAGAATTTCAGCGCATAGCCGATTCCATGCAAATGACTATCGAAGAGCTATCCGATTATCCTGTAATTTTTCCGATTAAGAAGCCGTTACGAATTTCATCAGGCTTCGGAATGCGTTATCATCCTATCTATAAAGTACGGAAATTCCATACAGGAATTGACATACCCAAAACGAAAGGCACTCCCGTATATGCCACCGGTAACGGAATAGTAGTTCGTAAGGGGTATTGTTCGGGATATGGGAACTATATAGAGATTCAGCACGCAGGGGATTTCCGTTCATTTTACGCACACCTGAGCAAGACAGTAGTAAATATCGGGGATTCGGTAAATATCGCTACACAAATTGCTTGTGTGGGAAACACGGGAGTAGCCACTGGTAGCCATTTACATTATGAAGTAAGGAAAGGCAATCGCTACTTGAATCCAACCGGATGGTGCTACTGCCTGATTGAAATATGGAGCAAACAAATTATAAACGAAAAAACAGCATGAAATTTCTTACCACATATTTACAGCCCGGAGAGGAAATAATGTATAGGGCACGGATACATATATTCTTGTTCCTGCAACCTGCCATACTATTGGCTATCGGGTTTATGTGTTATTTTGATGAAATGAAAATAACGCATTATTTAGGAATCACACTTCTGTTCTTAGGATTGGTTTCCCTCGTACAACGTGTGTTAGTGAAAGTTGGTTCAGTCTATGCCGTAACCAACAAACGAGTTATTATTAAAACGGGAGTAATAAGTCGTAGGACAGTTGAACTGGTACTTGCCAAATGTGAGGGTATTCAGGTGGTACAAGGTCTTGCTGGTCGTATCTTTGGGTATGGCTCTATTGTGGTTACTACTGGAGGTGCTACTAACTGCTACTATTATGTTGCCAATCCGTTCCGGTTTAAGAGGGCGATAAATGAGCCGATTTCCCTATACCGCTGTAAATAAGCGACTTCCGCCAACTTGTTGAAAAACACCCGTCAAGCTATTTTGTCAGGTGTTTTTTTATGGGTACTTTTGCGGGAAATTATAACTTACGAATCATGAGATGGCACAGCCCACATAAAAAGAGAAAAAAGAAGAGAAAAAACAGACAAAGCTTACAATCATATAAGAAAACAACAGGGAATCAGAGAAAAAGAAAAGTTTATATGAATAGGGCTAAAAGCAAGAGAATAAAAAATATAATAAAACCCTTTATGGACAGAAAAAAAATAGTAATTGATTATACAAGCATAAGAAAGAGTACTGTAATAATGCAATCTTGCCTAACAGCAAACTTGAATTTTGATATTGTTTGGATATTTTATTATGACGAAACAAATAATTTTAAAAAATTACACATAAAAGATAGAGATGATTTCAATACAAATATTGAAAACAATTTTGTCTTAGGAGGATTATGCCACGATAAATCTATTGAAATTGATGAAACTTTAATTTTCTCAAATATTCCACTTCAAAAAACGGCAAAAGAAGTTAAGCTAAAGCACATTGCAAGTGGCAACTTTATGGATATGTTAAAATCAACAAAATTGACGACCTTTCTGGAAAACATAATATCATTGCCCTTGTTTTTACATTATCAGTCATTTAATCCTCTCTACTATTCCCTTGTAGATATAATAGATTCAAATATTGATAAGAAGTACATTTCACAAAATAGAGTCTTGAAAGCCACCATATATGATGTTTTAAAGAATAACATAAATAAAGCAAAAGAACTCATAAAAGACTATGGTTATCCAAATATCAAAAATGATGATGTGAAAAAATTTATCCATGACCTTATTATATTAACAACAAAAGAACTGAAAAAAGCTTCATTCATCGGAGACAAAATGCGATTGAATATACTATTAGATTTTTTAAACGATACTAAAGATATAGACGAACTTGTCTTCTTGTCTGATGAAGACGAATATGTCATGATAAAACAACTTAATGAATTATACGCACAAAATTTGGCAATGTTTATCAATTCCGAACATATATTTGACAACGAAACTGATATTCAAGAGAATTTTGATAAAGTCAGAATGACATATCAAGATAAAGAGATATGTAATTTCTCTTTTACAGATTCGCAATCAAGTATATTGGTACAAGCATCTGATGTTATCATTGGGATAGTTGGAAAATTGTTTTCATTTATAAGGTCAATTGATATATTATCAATATATAATATAACTGACGGCTTGAATGATACTCAAATAAAGAATTTAGATTTACTATTAACTTTGTACAATAAGTCTTTAAGTCAAAATCCAAGTTTCTTCAATAGTATAGATAGTGATAGTGAGCTGGCAAAGCTAAACGCGCTCAATAAGACGAGAGGATTTGCTTAATTTTTTTCTTTCCATTCAAAATTTGCAAGCATGAAAAAGGCATGCTATATATAATGAATAATTTATGAATACATTTATAGATGAAGCTGGAAATACGGGTAGTGATTTAAAACAGGAGAAGCAGCCTTTTTTTGTTCTTTCAGCCATAACATTAGCGGAAACAAATATGAAAATCGTTTTAGATGAATTGGAATTACAGTTTGCTAATAATAAAGAAAAAGAAGAAGTCGAAATAAAGGCAGCCAAATGGTCGAAATCTGCAAAAAAGGCAAAGGCATTACAAAGTATAATAGAGAAATTTGTAACATCAGGTGGACATATCTCTGTTGTTATTATAGAAAAAAGATATATGATTTCAGCCATGATTGTAGATAACTTCTTCGATCCAATATATAATGATATCAAAGACTACAAATGGCTAAATGATACTGATGAAAAAATAAAAGCGGTAAACTATTTTTACTCAAAACTAACGGATGATATCATATATAAATTATGGTCTTCTATTCAGAATTTGAATGAAAATGAGTTACGTAAGATTCTTGATGATACTGCTAAAGCCATAGACAATAAAGAGTATATTGATTTACTTCATGGAGCCAATAGTCATATTCCTGAATTAATAAACGGGCTAGATTTAACCGAATATGCAAACCGTAATGGGTTTAATAATAGTGCAATTCGTTCTCCTAATTATACAGCATTCCCATGTGTTATGAATCCGGTAATACTTCATTGTAGAGCATTACAGAAAAAAACATCTATCGTATTCGATAACGCAGTAGAATTTAATCATAGTTACGAGCATATATATAGTATCTTTTCTCGTATGAATATAGATATACCAACACCTAATGGGGTTATGTACTCATGGAAAGACGTTGAGAAATTTTGTATTGCTAAATCTGAAGATGAAAAAGGATTACAGATAGCAGATATTGTTTCATCATCTGTAAACCAGTTAATGATGAAAACCTTAAGTGGAGCAAAAATATCAAATTATGACTTATTCAATGCGGCATTGCTCATGCTACTTGATAGAGAGTATAAAAGTGTTTGGTATGTAGTTTCCACTCCGTTTTATAAAAAATATTTTGACATGCAGTTAAACGAATCTTCCAAATTGAATTAATTAATCGGGCTTTTTGTTACTTTTTCTCCCGTCAATTATGCAAAGTCATGGAAAAAGTAACGGGCGAAAAATCGCCCGTCCTTGTGTTACTACTGCTTTTTTGATAGCCATTCGTCCCGCTCTTTTCGGCATTGTTCCAATGATTTGGCAACCGTAGAGAACAGTTCTCCGTCCGTGTGGCGGTAGTCGTATTGGTAATATTCTGTACCTCTGAATGCTCCTGCAATAAATGTTGTGTAATTCTCTTTGCCTTGCTTGCATACGGAGCAACTGTTTTTGTTGATTGAATTTGTTTTCATTGCTACTTAGTTATGTGTTGATAATCTTTAATATAATCCTGTTTTTCAAGCCACTCTATTATGTTCTCCATATTGTATTCGGAGGTAATGATTGCCGTATCTCTCGAAAATTGAGTGAAACGGCTACTTTCGTAGTTGTCTATCCACTCTTTGAGGTTTACCGCTCCCCAAGTGCTGTAATTCTGTGTGAACATTCGGTCAATCTCGGCTATCTCTTTATTGAACTCGACCACGATAGTTTGATATTTGTCGTCAATGATTTCAAGGTGATGCAATGAGCCGAATTCATCATGTAAGCGTGCGGAACTCCAATCGCTTTTATAGGTGTGATTACCCCATCTATGTGGGTTATCAAAACGCACTTTAACTTCTGCTGTGTACTCAGTTATCTTGATTTCTTCGATAACGCCTGTTACCATTAATCCTGTAAAAATACTCTTACAACGCTTGCCTATAATACTATCGTTTACTTCTGTTGTTTTCATGTCTATTGTTGATTAAAAGAATGATAATTCTAATTGTACAGGTTTACGTCCTATAATCTCGTCAAATAGGGCTTTTACTTGTTGAAATATTTGTATGACCAAGCATTTTGCTAACCGTCTCAATAGGAACGCCTTTGGCCAGAGTCGTAGTCGTCGCAAACGTGTGGCGGGCCAAATGAAATGTCAAATTCTTTTCAATGCCACATAAATCGGCAATTTCTTTCAGGTAAGAATTTGTCTTTTGGTTGCTCAAAACTGAGAGTAATTGTCCGTTCTTTAGTTTGCCTTTATACTTTTTCAATATCATTGATGGAATTTTCAAGAGAGGTACATTAACTGTTGTACTTGTCTTTTGGCGTTTAGTCATAATCCATAGAGAGCCATCAAACGATTTACGGATATTTTCTTCTTTGAGATTCTTTACATCAATATAAGCAAGTCCACTGAAACAATAGAAGATTTGAAATTTATCCGTTGAACAACAGATAATTAAAGAAAAGAATAACAACAATGGGTAACGTTATAGAAACGAGCTAAACTCTTTGGTCTGCTTCAGTTTACCATTGTTTCAAATAACTCTACTGCAAATATAACCAAAATTTGAAATACATATTCATACTAGAGGATAATTTATATTCAGCAATATTTTAGTGTCATTGCTTTCTCTGAATTTTATCCTTACTAGGACTGTCAAACAACCATCTTTTTAGTTTCGCTTGGGCTGTACCCGAAATGGCTTTTGTATAAGCGTGAAAAATGAGAAGCATTCTCATAACCGACTTCATAACAAACATCAGCAATAGTCAATTGAGTTGATAGGAATAATTCTTTAGCTTTCTGCAAGCGCTTTTCTTGAATCCATTTAGCAGGTGTCATATGAAATATAGATTCGAACTCTCGGCGGAAACTCGACAAACTTCTCCCTGAAATAGAAGCCAATTCTTCAAGCGTATAAGGCTGAAGATAGTATAATTCCAGAGTATTCATCAAGTCTCTTGCTTCATTTCGGTTGAAATTCACTAATTGCTGCAAGAATCTCGGATTTGCCTGTGAAAGGTCGTAAAGCAATTCTAAAATCTTTAGTTTAAATAGTCCTGTCTTTATATTTTCATTATCGTCAAAATAGGGCTTCATTGACTCTAAAAATGTCTGTAATCGTGTTCCATAAGAATAAATCATTATTTCATCATCAGGCACTGATTCTGCTGAATAATGATCCATTTCAATCAATTTGATAAAATCCAGAAGAATTTCTTTTTTAAGGGAAAAAGAAACACTTTCATACATATGATTCTCAAGAGGATCACCGCTTTTTACAATTTCAACATAAGTAGCTTTTTTCAATAGCATCATTTCCCCCTTCTTTAGGGAAATAAACTGGTCACCAATACGCAATTCATTGGTTCCTTCAAGTGCAAACAACAAAAAATGCTCTTTCAGCATATTTGTTTTATAAAACGGCGTGATATGCTGTTGCCGACAAATTTCTGTTATGCCGATTTTATCCGCTTTTAAAATAATGTACGTTCCGGGGTAAGAGTTGTTTTCTTCTATTTGCTTTATAACTTCCATGATTTCATTTTTTACAAATATATATGTTTTTTCTTTCAAAAACAATTTGGAAGAAAAAGTCATTAAATATGACGCTTTAAGCAAACTGATTGTAGCACAAAAACACGAATTTTGCAAAGTATTAATCATTAAATAAAAAAATAAACGATTATGGTACAGTTTAAAAATTCAGAGAAAGTAGCTGAGATAAAAGGTTTATCTCAAGTAGTTGAAATCCCGTTCGGAAATAAGAAGATGCTAGTTCTATCAGGACAAATTCCTCTTAATAAGAATGGCGAATTGGTGGGTAACGATGTAAAGACTCAGTCAATTCAAATCTTCGAAAACATCAAAGCCATACTGGAAAGCTGTGGTGCAACAATGAACGATATAGTGAAATTCGGAATCTTCACAACCGACATATCTCAGACGGCAGGTTACAGGGAGGCAAGAGACCAGTTCATAAACCTCGACAATCCACCAGCAAGCACCCTTTTGGAGGTTAAAGGCTTATTTAGAAACGATATCTTGATTGAGATTGAAGCTATGGCTATAACAAAAATCTAATAATATAACACTTTTGCAAAAGTGTTATATTATTAGAGGGAGAGAAAAGGTATGAACAATGCTAAAAACCTTTGAAAGTCCATTGTTCATGCCCTTTTTATTTTTCAGCAATTAGTTCCTTCTTATGCTATTATATTTTTTTATTAAACACACAAAAACTTTTTATCCATTTTTAAACATCGGATAAAATATATGCTACATTGGGAATTAACAGATAAACGCATATATCAATTACTGAAACACCCATGTCAAGTTGACAAGTTGGTTGTTGAAGAAATGACTTCTGCATATTTGGATTTTGTGGAAGAATTATTCGTATATCTAAATGAAGACAAGGATAATAAGAAAATCCGTGATCCTGTACAACTACGTAATTAACAGTAGATAACAATAAAAAAAAGCAGCTACATTACGTAACTGCTTTTTTGGATGCGGAGAGAGAGGGATTCGAACCCCCGGAACCTCTCAGTTCAACGGTTTTCAAGACCGCCGCGATCGACCACTCTGCCATCTCTCCCTGCTTTGCTTCTCTAAGCGAGTGCAAAGGAACTACTTTTTTTTTATTCTACAAAATTTTCAGACTTATTTTTTGAGTACTATTCCTTATTTTTTTATTTTTTCACAATATTACCTGCTTTTACTATTGTAAGTGCAGCACCAAAGGTATCTCCTCCGAAAAATTCACCTTTATCAAAACCTATTGACAACTTCATCGAAAAATTTTCAATCTTTTTAAAGTTATACATTATATCTAATTGAGAGGCAAATCCCTTTTTAATATCTGTAAAAGGAACATAGTATCTACCCCACGACTGTCCTGTTGTAATTTTCAATCTATAACTTAAATCTGACGTAGCATAACCCGCCACTCCTAAATGAAAAGCAATTATTCTGTTGCTCTTAAAATTTACAGTCCCATCTTTATTATACTCTGGAGATAGAAACAGTGGAGTCCCAATCGACTTTCCATAATTAGAAGGTCCTGCTATGTAATCCGTATTGTTATAATAATTATCATTACCATTGCCTTTATTCTTCAAGTGTATATGCTCTTCGTCCATAGCTATATTATGATGAATAGGTCCTGTTTGATGCTTTGTATAAATATATTCAAATACGACTTCTGAAATCAAAGTTTTTTCTTTCGTGTTATACTCTATTCCGATTAGGTTATCTTTATAATTTTCGAATACCATTCCTGAACCATCATCAAAAAAGTGCTGCAAGTATAAACTTATCTTATCTTTATTCTGTAATTTGTAGTCGTACTTAAACATATATGCGCCCCATTGAGAACCTGCAACATAAGCATTATCTGCATACGAAGATGATTGAGAACCCTCTTTAGCAATTATAACACGAAATAAATCATCTAAGCCTTTTGGCTGTTTCGTAACATTATATTGCCATTCATTATTTATATATTGATATTTGTACAATTCACCGCCCCATTTTACCGAATGTTGCATCGCTAAAGTAAATTGCATATTATTTTTATTCTCTATATCGCCAAAACGAAAATAAATGGACTTATTGTGCGAAAGTTCATTTTTTACATAGTTTTGATTATACTCTCTGGCTATATCCTCTTGATACTGTCCATCGAAGAAACAACCTAAAGAAAAATCACCCTTAATATACATATTGCCTTTTGTATAAGGTATCCGTACATAATCCATACTAAATTTGATTTGAGGTATGGGGCGTGCATTATTAGAATGCATAAAGTCGCCCGAACTTAAATTAGGATTAAGTAACGAAGTATAATCTTCACGAGAACCAATATCCAATCTAAAAAGCCTCCAATCTACACGTCCATACAGTTGTTGCAAACAAAAATGCCCATAATCATCTTTATTCGAGCCTGCAATATCTATTCCTAAATCAAAACTACAATCTTTATTTATCGTTTGATTGTAGTGAGAAGAAGCTCTTAAATAAAAATTATTAGACTCTAATGGCACTACGCCCCAATTCTGATTATTAATCCAAAAAGGTGTATTATTTCCTGTGCTTAAAGAGCTAAAAGCCTCTGTTTTATAGGTCAATTGTTGTGTTTGGGCATAACTACCAAAGACTGTAATACAACAAAATACTAAGTATGAAATATAATACTTCATTGTGTGTTAGTATTTAATAAGATTATAAATTTCATCATCTTTTTTCAATATCATTTTTCGGGAAGAAAGACGTAATATTTCAAAATTCATATTGTTCTTAAGGTATGGATACAAAGATAAATCATTATACATTGCATCCATTTTAATAAATAACTTATTATCCTCGGGGAAAGTTACATATCCATAATAAATATTCGAAGCAGGATTACTTCCTTTGGGGTTTAATAGTGTGTAAGAAAATATGGTCTTCCGTTGAAAGCTATAATATACACTATCAACAAAATGAGTATTATCATCTTGTTTTACAGACTCTAATTTCCACATTCCATTAATATCTGGCAAATCTTTGTCATCACAACAATTAAAACAAATGCAAGAGAATATAATACATACTCCGATTAACCAGTTTTTTATCTTAAACATTAATATTTATTTTAGAATTAAGGTATAAAGATAGTTGTTATAGTAATAAAAAAAAAGAGTCTTGTACTTATTATCATACAAAACTCTTAATATTTGGGATATATCTACACTTACTCTTTTTCCGAATACTCTTTCAATTCCAAAATATCTTTTTCAAATTCATCAATTTGATTTTTATATTTACACCCCCCTCGAATATTCAACACGTATGTAATGATAAAGAAAACAGTCAAAAATATAATCGTTTTGATATTAAAAACAAATGCACTCCTCCCAATTAAGATAATACCGATAGTGATAATGGGATATAAAATGAAAACTGATTTTTTATAATTATTCGCTATTTTTTGCAGTTTAGTTACTTTTACTAATGATTGAATTATTGTATCAGAACTTAAATCTATTGTTTTCAATATATGATAACTCTTAACACCTTCCAAACTCAAGTAAAATATTACTGACAATGTTAATATACAACCTAAAATAAATATCCAAGTTATATTATTTATATTAAAATGAGGATGCAATGCTATAAGCAAGATAATAGGAAGAGCAATCACTGAATATATACGCCCTACTTTTAACCTATTTAACTTCTTTTGAGGTTTTCGCAACAACATTTCTTTCAATAACTTCTTATTTAACTCCTCTAAGTTATCTAATTTTTTGTCATATTGTTTCCATAACAATTCCAATTCCTTGTATTCCATAATGATAATTGTTTAATGATTTATAATTAATTATTAGATAGATAATCTTTTAATTTCAATTTTATGCGGTTGATTTTTGTCGCTATATTAGTTTTTGTCATTCCAATAATTTCGGCAATCTCAGAATATGAATAACCTTCCAATTGCAATAAGATTATTGCTTTATCTATCTTGCCCAAATGAGCAATAGCGGAATAAAGTTGTTCGTAAATTTCGTCTAATTCATAATCATTGTGAACTATCGGGATAAAGTTATTATATTCCACAAAACTCTTTCGCTTCACATGGTCTCTGAACCATGTTATTGTTGTATTTAATGCAATTCGATAAATCCACGTAGAAACTTTGGAGTTTCCCTTAAAATTGGGATATGCCTTCCACAAATTTGCGATAATTTCTTGAAAAAGATCTTCTTTTTCCATTTTCGATTCACAATAAATATGACTGACTTTATAAATCAGTTTCTTATTATCCTCTATCAAAATCAAAAACTCATTAGTTATTTTTTCATCAACCATATAAAATATATTTTTGGTATATTAGTCGACAATATTAAAGATAAATCACAGGTTTTGTTAATAAAAAAAGAGAGTCTTGTATAAAATATATACAAGACTCTCTAAAAAAGATGGCGGCTACCTACTCTCCCACAACATGCAGTACCATCGGCGCAATCGGGCTTAACTTCTCTGTTCGGAATGGGAAGAGGTGGAACCC
>JARXWK010000039.1 GCA_029916745.1 Dysgonomonadaceae bacterium PH5-43
AAGTCCTTTCGCTTACCAATGGGTATGCTGTGGACTTAAATGAGAATACGAAGAATATGAATATACAATAACTTAAACGAAACTCAGGTTATTAGCTGCAATCTCTTTCATTGCGGTTATTTCGTCCGAGTTTGGAACAGAAATCCCCTGCATACCGTCCATGTCGTACACTTCCATTTCAACGGGTATCACATTATCCGCATATTGGATTGAAGTAATGGTAATGTGCAGGCGTTCCCCACCAATCTTTGCACTTCCGGTAAGAATTGTATTAGCAGGAATCAGCATATTTCCGGCTCGCATGGGTTCTAATAAACGCAACTGTAATTCTTTTCCATTGGAAAGAGTAATAGTCTGATATACTGAAGCCCTGATGCTATTTTTATCCGTTACCGCTTCGTTTCCGATAAATGTCTGAACCTTGATTTACTTGATTGTTTGATTATCAGGATTAATCAATATCTTTGTGTGTAAATATTAATATTATGCTACACGAAGATTTAACCAAAAAGATTATTGGCTGTGCAATGACAGTTCACAACGCATTAGGGAATGGATTCCAAGAAGTCATTTATCAAAGGGCTTTAGCTATTGAAATGGAAAATAAAGGTTTAGTCTTCCATCGAGAAATGGAAATGCCTATTTTCTACCGAGATATTCAGATAGGTACAAGGCGAGTCGATTTCTTTGTTGAAGAAAATATTATGGTTGAGTTGAAAGCAATTATTCAACTTGAAGACATTCATTTAGCACAAGCCATGAATTATCTTGAAGCATATAAAATGCAAATTGGCTTACTAATAAATTTTGGTGCAAGAAGCTTACAATTTAAGCGAGTACACAACAACAAATTATCAAGTTAATCCTTTAATCCTAATAAATCAAGGTTCGGACATTTTCCTTTTCATAGGCAGTCCGTTTATCCCCTACGATTGCTTCATCTTTGGGAATAGGCAGTTCGGAGTTGAAACCGTCGGGTTGCTTGTCGTCCTTACTACCCGAAGGTGCAAAGATGAGCCACATCGACCCGATGAACAGCAAAACGAATAAGGGGTAGATAAGCATCTTTTTCCGCTTCTGTATCTCCTGCGGAGTAAGCTCCTTTTTCGGCTTACTCTCTTTCTTAGTTTCGGCAACGTCGGGTTTCCGTTCGTTGCCTTCATTTGCATTACTCATACTTAAATCTGTTTATTTGGTTTATACTATCCGCTTTTTGCGTATGCTCCAGTTCCAAGCGTTTGATATGCTCTATCTGCATCTCCTGATAATAGCAGGAAGCGCTTTTGTATAAAATTTTTAACAAGATAATTTGAATTTGAAAATAATTGTTTACATTTGGCAATCAATATTATAACACCTTTAATTTCAATAATCATGGCAGTAAATTATGTAATTGTACCTAAGGCTAACCCACAAGATAGGGAAGCTCCTCCCAAATTTTATGCACAAGCTAAAAGCAGAGGCGAATTGACTTTTAGAAAGTTAAGCAAAGAAATAGCCGAAGGTTCTACAACCGTAAGCGACACAGACGTTCTTGCTGTATTGAATGATTTGACAAAAATATTAAGACGTCATCTTGAAAATGGAGAAATTGTCCGCTTTGGCGATTTCGGTTCTTTTCAGATAACAATCAGTAGTGAAGGCTCTGAAACTGTTGAAAAGTTTCACTCTTCGATGATTAAGAACCCCAAAGTAACATTCCGTCCCGGAGTTGATTTGAAAGAAATGCTTGCAACTCTGAAGTACGAGAAAGAAAAATAAAAAGGTGCTATCCTTTTGAAAAAAGCTTTAGTGGTAAATTTAAAAAGGTACTATCCTTTTGGAGAAAAGGAAGTGAGCTTTTGAGGAAAAGATACTGATTTTTTATGCAAAATAAAACTTTCAATATCTTTACATATAATAACAAACTAATTAATAGGAACATTATGTAGAACATAGCGAAATAATATAAAATAAAAGCGTTAGTTTTTATTCTTGCTTTCGAAATTACCACTTTAGAAGCAACCAAGAGTAAAGCGTAAGCGCTCACGTAGAAATACGTGGGCTTTACTCATTTATTTGGTTGCATGGTTGTGGTAAACCTCGAAAGCGAATAGAAAAAGTAAAGTTCCACGTTTTTTTATGCATTCAATTGACAATATTTAAACAATTAAAATTATGATTTTATGAAAACAATGATTACGCGACTAAGTATACTTATGCTTTTATGGATAAGCATGAGTTCAGTAATTTTAGCTCAATTTTCAGGCGGTGACGGTTCGGAGAACGACCCATATATTGTTAGTACTCCCGAGCAACTTAACGCAGTGCGAAATTATTTATCGGCGTGTTTTATACTCGAAAATGATATTGACATTTCGGGACAGAACTGGACTCCAATAGGAACAAACAGTTCATCCAGTTTTCAAGGTCTTTTTGATGGCAATAATAAAAAAATCATTGGGCTTTCAATTTCCAACGCATCAGCATATCCAGGAATAGGGTTATTTGGATATATAAGTGGTACTGTAAAAAACCTTGGCATTGAAAATGTTAACATTCCTATTTCATCTATATCTGGTTATAGCGTAGGTGCAGTGGTTGGTTACAATGCAGGTGGCAATGTGTTAAACTGTTATTCAACAGGTACACGAGTAAGTTCTTCTAGTACTGGTAGTGGAGCTTCTCCTCGTGCAGGCGGAGTGGTGGGTTCCAATACCGGCAACGTGTCGAACTGTTATTCGACAGTTACAGTAAATTCTTCTGCGAGTAGCATTTCGACCAGTTGTGGTGCAGGCGGAGTGGTAGGTAGCAATTCAGGCAATGTGTCGAATTGTTATTTTGCAGGTTCTGTAAGTACAACTATTTCAATGGGAGGTGGAGGTATTTCTTATGTATCTGCTACTACAGGTGGAGTGGTAGGTAACAATTCAGGCAGCGTGTCGAATTGCTATTCAACAGGAACAGTCAGTGCGACAGCTAACTTTAATTCTTATAATACTTCTGCCAATGCTCGTTCTTATGCAGGTGGAGTGGTCGGTAATGGTAGCAATGGTAGTGTGTCGAACTGTTATTCAACAAGTACGGTAAACGCGTCTTCTACTTCTAATTCAACAAGTACTTACTCCTATGCTTATGCAGGAGGAGTGATTGGTAATGGTAGCGCGTCAAACTGTTATGCAACAGGCGATGTAAGGGCATATACAGGCTCGGGTAATTCTTATGCTTATGCAGGAGGAATAGCAGGCAGTGGCAATGCTTCGAATTGTGTTGCGCTCAATTCAAAGTTAACTTGCGACTCCCGTACATGGAACAGATTTGGGCGGGTGTCAGGCGATGGCAGTAGTAGCACGAACAACATCGCTTTTAGCGAGATGACAGTGCCAACCGGTAATAACGGAACTAACTATGTCAACGGAGACAATATAAACAAAGAAGCAATCCATGAAAGCAGTACTCTTGGTAATAAATTTATAATCGAAAATGGTTGGTCAACCGAAAATGGTAAACTTCCGGGGTTATTTGGTAATGTGGTAATTATGCCTATTCATCTCCGTATTCTAGACAATCCATATATTACAACTGTTAGTTTGCCAAACATCGAAGTAGAAATGGAATACAACCAAACTCTTGGGATTGACAGCGACACACCAGTAACATGGTCATTGGAAAATGGCAATCTTCCAAATGGATTGACACTTTCGGGAAATGGCATCATTTCAGGCACTCCGACAACTGCGGGAACGTTTAACTTCACTGTTAAGGCAATTAACTCTTCTGGAGTTGATAAAAAGGAGTTGATATTAACCGTTTGGGTACCAGAAGTAATTGGAGTAAGAGTATCGCCTGCTATAGCTTGCTTGGCAAAAAAAACAACGCAGCAGTTTACCGCCAAGGTAACCACCATAGGTAACATATCCAGAGAAGTGGTATGGACGGTATCGGGCAGTACGTCGGCATCAACGGCTATAAGCACTGACGGTCTGTTAGAGATAGGCGAGGACGAAACAGCTACAGCACTCACGGTAACGGCTATCTCCGAAGGCGATGATACAAAAACATCTATCGCCTTGATAACGGTATCGGTAGATGTTATTGTTGATTGTTCTGTCATGGCAAGCGGTGAGGCTGGTGCAGAAGTTAGATGGTTATTATGCGAAAATGGTATGCTTGTCATTATGGGAACTGGTGCTATGACCAATTTCACATCGGCATCTAACGTGCCGTGGTACGATAATCGTAATAGTATTCAAACATTAGTATTATCAGACAAGATAACAGATATTGGAAATTACGCTTTTTACGAATGTAGTGGCATAACGTCTGTTACCATTCCCGAAAATGTGACATCTATCGGACAACGTGCTTTTTACAACTGTAGCAATTTAGCCACCATCAATTTTAATGCAAACAGTTGCACTACCATGGGAAATAGTAGCAATCCTGTGTTTTACGGTTGTAGTGCATTTACAACATTGCACATAGGGACTCAAGTTAAAAGAATTCCCGCCTATGCTTTTTCCAGTTGCAATAAATTGACCACTGTTACAATTCCTGAAAGCGTTACGATTATTGGCGATAATGCTTTTTATAATTGTACAAGTTTAGAAACTGTAAATTATAATGCAATAAATTGTACTTCGATGGGTAGTAGCAATTATCCTGTTTTTAGTGGTTGTGCAAGTTTAACTACTTTAAATATAGATAACAATATTACAAGAATTCCTGCTTATGCTTTTTCCAGTTGCAATAAATTGACTACTATTACAATTCCCAGTAGTGTTACAATTATTGGAGATAATGCATTTTATAATTGCACACAACTTAATAATGTTACTGTACCATGGAATACGCCTCTTGCCGTTCCTCAATATGTATTTTCCGGTGTAAATTGTGTTAATGTTACATTAAATGTACCTGTCGGCACAGCCTATTTGTATAGAAAAGCAAATGTGTGGAAAGAATTTAAAATCTCCCTTGAAATGTCGGAATTGCCTTGTTCTTCGCCACGTAATTACGGTATTATATCTGGATGTCAAATGATATGGTCAATTTGCGACAGCACATTAAACATTAGCGGTAGCGGAATAATGCCTATCAGTCCGTTTTGGAATTCTGCATATACAAATTATATTAAATATGTAACAATAAACGATGATGTTACTAATGTAGCAAGTTCCGTATTCAATAATTGTATCAATTTAAGTTCATTCGATGTAGCCGCAAACAATTCAGCATACAGTTCACTTGATGGAGTTTTATTTGACAAAAATAAAACAACTTTGTTGAAATACCCCAGAGGAAAACAGGGTGCATATTCTATTCCCAACACAGTAGCAAGTATCGGTGATAATGCTTTCGAATATTGTAATTTAACATCTGTAACAATCCCAAATTCTGTTAAAACAATAAGTATAAGTGCTTTTAGCAATTGTAGCGATTTAACCGAATTAACAATTCCTGATTCAGTTACTTCAATAGGAAATTCCGCTTTTTATAATTGTACAGGTTTAAAATCTGTATCTATTGGAAATTCAGTTACTTCAATAGGGAACAATGCTTTTTATAATTGTATCGGTTTAAAATCTGTAATTATTCCGCAAAATATTACAAGTATTGGCGATTATGCTTTTCGCAGTTGTAGCAGCTTAATGTCGGTAGATTTCAATGCAACAAGCTGTAGTGCAATGGGAACTACGAGCAGCCCTGTTTTCAATAGTTGCAGCAAATTAACGCAAGTAAACATCGGCGCAAATGTCAAAACCATTTCGGCTTATGCTTTTAAAAACTGTGCGACATTAACTTCTATTGTTATTCCCGATAATGTTACAAGTATTGGTACAGATGCATTTGCAGGCTGCCCGTTGACAGATGTAACAATGCCGTTTGTGCATACGCCTTTACTTACGACCCAATTAGAAAAATTAACAATCACTTCTGCTTGTACTTCTTTAAATAGCAGCTGTTTTTCAAGTGTCAAGAATAATTTGCAAGAACTTACTTTGCCATTTATCGGCACTTCGGCAAACGCTACCGGTGAAAACGCCGTTTTGGGTGTATTGTTTGGTACAAGCACAAGTGCTACGGCTGTTACGCAGTATTACAGCGAAACGCAATCGAAAGCCTACGCCATTCCAAGCACGTTAAAGAAAGTAACCATCGGGTATTCTAATAATAATGTGGTGGTAGGATACGGCGCACTTTATGGTTGCAGTTTTTTAAAGGAAGTTACTTTTAGCAGTAATATTACAGGCGTGAGTGAAAAAGCCTTGTTCGGTTGCAGCAGTTTGGATGATATTTACGCTTACCGCGCTTTACCGCCATCGGCTTATGCCAACAGCACTTTCGATGGTGTCAATAAGTTTTCGTGTAAACTGCATGTGCCGGCTAACAGCAAGCAATATTACTCGCATACACAAGCCGTCGGTTGGAACGAGTTTGCTTTTATCGAAGAAGAAGCGCCGTTCCTCATTACCGTCAAAGCCTTACCATTAAACGGCGGGCAGATAACCGGACTGACAGAACACAACTACGGCGAAACGGCTTCGCTTACTGCAAACGAACATTCGGGATACGAGTTCAAGTATTGGTTGGAAGGCGGCTCGGTAGTAAGTTACGACCGCGAATACAGTTTTACTGTTACCGCCGATTGTATCGTTTACGCGGTATTCGCGGCGCGGGAAAATGGCGACGATAACATTACGGTTACGCCTTCGGTCAGTTCGGCTATGGTGGAATGGATGGAAGTGGCGGATGCCGAAAGTTATATACTGGTTATTTACACCGACGAAAGCCGCACACAGGAGTTTGCCCACTTCGATTTGGATAAAAACGGAAACATTGTAACACGGTCGGTCAAACGGAATGTATCCTGCACTTTCGACGGTTTGAGCGAAGAAACGACGTATTATTACACCTTGAACTCGTACGACAGTGAAGGTTACGCGTTGAGCATTTCCAACGGAAACTTCAGCACCACCGCCAGCAACAGTTTAGAGAGTTTATACGAAAACAACAACATTGCCCTTTATCCCAATCCGGCAACCGATGGCTTTTGTATCAAAGGTTTGGAACAAGCTACTGAAGTTATATTAACCGACCTTAGTGGAAAAGTTCATTTAAAACAAACGGTTTCTGTAGAAGAATATATTCAAACAAACCATTTGTCGAAAGGCATGTATATAGTGCATGTTGGGAATTATGCCGCTAAACTGATAGTGAAGTAAAGCTTCCTGAATCACAAGAGGACTTAGAAAAAGAACCTCCCTGCCGGTTTATATTTATTCGGCAGGGAGGTTTTTATATATCAAGTTCTTTCTTTTAGTGAGTGGCTTCGCTGCACTTAAATCGAATCTGCTCTTTCCGACAATATCTGGCTTTAATCGTCCCGTTTCTTGGATTGTCGAGCCTTCGCCGATAATGTTCTTTCTTCGCCTTTTACCTACTTTCAGTCGCAGAAGATAGATTACAACGAAAAGGGCATACAGCACAACTATGGTTATGAATATCTTTTCCATTATTCTTTGTATAACCTGTTTATCTCATCTTTGTATTCTTCCAAATGGTGTTTCGCCATGTTTTCAAGGAAACCTGACACACTCATTTTCCGGTCACCTAAACGA
Source organism: Dysgonomonadaceae bacterium PH5-43 (assembly GCA_029916745.1). Lineage (NCBI taxonomy): Bacteria > Pseudomonadati > Bacteroidota > Bacteroidia > Bacteroidales > Dysgonomonadaceae > Dysgonomonadaceae bacterium PH5-43. The sequence continues at coordinate 7,602 of JARXWK010000039.1, forward strand.
CGGGCTATCTTATCAAGGCTGTCCCGTATTTCCCTGCTTACGAAAACAGGTTTTCTGTCCTCTAACTTCGGGGCTGTAAGAAATGTCTTACGGTAATCAAATGATTGTTCTTTCTTTTTCATTTTTTCTTCGGATATAATTGTTATTTCTACTTCCTGTTCTTCGTCCGGAACAGCTTTCTCACTCTCATTTTGTTTCACTTGTTTTCTGTGCTTTATTGCTTTGGGTATCATTACCATTGCAAGCGCCACGAGGCAACACACGATAAGACCTATCATTATCGTTGTGTCATTGTAAATAATTGGATTGGGTATCATACTTTTGTTTTTTATAGATTAAAAAATACGTTTGATGTTTTTTTCGTACAGTTCTGTTATCTCATCCTGATAAGCAGCGAAATGTTGGGATAATACATTATCAATGTAGCTGAACAAAGACACCTCATTTTTAGCGATAACCTGAACGATCATTGTTATTTTTTCATGGTGTTCTTTGCGGATATAGACCGATTTACCTGTACGTGCTGTAATACCGACTTCCTGAATGAACAGGCTTTCGTAGTCGGGCGATTTACCTCGCTTACGTTTCGTTTCTTCACGGGGCGTTTCTTCCGGAGCAGTTGCAACAGGCTGTACCGTTTCTTCGGGTTCTGTTTCCTGTTCCTGCTTCTTTTCATAATCGGGAACTAATGCTCTGGGTATGGAACTCGGATTGTTCCGCCGTTCCTTGTTTTTGAATGAGGATATGACAAAACTTGCATCAATCTCATTCAGGTTCACGTCTTCTTTCTTTTTAGCCATGACTTGATTATTTTAGGGTTTCCAACATTTCATCTATCAGGGTATCGAGGTTACTGCCCCTTACCGGTGCTTTATCCGCAGGGAACAGCGTAGATCGGAACAGGGCTTTGTGATTTACCGATTGTTCACGACGGAATCGCTTACTGTCGGGGAGGAATGTTTTGAAAAGCGGGAACCCCAGTTTGTCAATCACATCCTCATACACTTCGTAGAGTTCGGTTTTCTCCCGTCCATCGACGAGATTCCAAAGTAGAAACAGCCCCTTGATTTTCGCTTTGCCGGGCGTAATCAGGGCATCATTGACGGTAATTACATATTGCAGGGTACTTTCCAGTACCAGTCGGTCGGCACTTATCGGAGCAATTATGTAGTCCATAAGAGAAAGCGTGTGTACTACTGCCGGATTGTTGATAGTTCCCGGCAGGTCGAAGAATACGAAGTCAGGCTTCAATTCTTCGATTACATCCTGCGCATCTTCCATTGCGTTTTCAGGACTACTTTCGATAACTTCATAAGCCTTTTTCCCCAATGCGGAAAATTGCTCATAAGCCATGAGCTTGTAATGATCGTCTTCCATCGACATTTTTATATCACGCTCTCGCATTTCCGCAATCGAGTGTTGCGGAAAGTCGCAGTCAATCACAGCCACATTATAACCTTTCACATAATGCAGATAAGAAGCTACCAACACAGTCAGGGTTGTTTTTCCGGCTCCACCCTTTTGGGTGCTAAAAGCCACGTTCAAAGTTTTCTTTTTCATTGTCTGAATTTTTTAAATATTGTACATCGTTTGTATTTCTGTCCGGCTAAACAACTATCTGTCTGTTTAGCCATTCGTTTGATTATCCGTCTATCTGTCCGCACATCCGTTTGTTTGACCGTTGGGCTATTTGGCTGTTTGTCCGTCCGTCTGTTTAGTCGTTGGAACGTTTAGCCGTTTAGCCAGTCATTTGTTTATTCAGTCATTCGTTTGGCTGTATCTCCATATAGCCGACTGTATGTTTTTATATCTGTACAGCTATCCTTTTAACTGTCTGTCTGTACATACAGCCGTTTTCCTCTGCAAATAAAAACCTAAAATTTATCCTGCACACTACTTTTTCACGAGGTGGCAGCAAGTGGCTTCGGTATGGCAGCAAGTGGCTTCGATGCTTATAATACAGTACGTTACTTTAGCCTGTAACTTTGCAGCATGAAACGTCGGGAGATGTCCGACCGCCATTTTTGCTCGTTGCCCTCGCTTTCATATCTGTCCCTGTGCAGGACAGATTTTATTTGCGACATGGCAAATAGCAAGCTGTATTTTTTGCTGCACGGAAACCGTTTTGCTGCAAAAAATGCTTGCCCCACAAGGGGGACGCAAACCCTCCGAAGTCGGGTTGCTTATGGAATCATTTCGGGCAATGATTGATTGGCGGCGGATGCCGGAACGACGGATTGTACCACTAAAAAATCCGACGTATGAATGAAAATGCAAAGAACTCCCCGAAACGGGGAAAAGGGGGACGTTCCCCCAAGAATGATCCGGCGGCTTACCGTTACTCGGTAAACTTCACGGCTGTCGAACACGCCCGGTTTCTCACCATGTTTGAGCAATCAGGGCTACAATCTATGGCACGTTTTATCGCTGCCCGTGTATTCGGGGACGAGTTTCGTGTGGTAAAAATCGACCGTTCCGCTATGGAATACGTTACCAAACTCACTTCTTTCTACGCACAATTCCGTTCCGTAGGAACGAATTACAACCAAGTTGTAAAGGAGTTACACAGTAATTTTTCGGATAAAAAAGCCCTCGCACTTCTCTACAAATTGGAGAAAGCGACCATTGAACTGGTTGAAATCGGGAAGAATATTCTGGAATTATCGGAAGAATTTAAGGGGCAATGGTTGCAAAAATAAACATCGGAAGCAACCTGTACGGTGCATTGGCATACAATCAGGAGAAAGTGGACGAGGGTTTGGGGAAGATACTGGGGAGCAATCTTGTCTTTGAACCTGCCAACGGACAGTTCAATGTTTCGGAATGTATGGAAGATTTTATGCAGTTTGTCCCGGCTCACTTTCGTACTGAAAAGCCCGTTTTCCATGTATCGTTAAACCCGCATCCTGATGACCGCCTGACAGACGTTCAACTGGCGGACATCGGGCGGGAATACATGGAAAAACTGGGATATGGCAATCAGCCTTACCTTATTTTCAAACATGAAGATATCGGGCGGGAACACCTGCATATCGTATCGCTTCGGGTGGATAGCGAGGGGAAGAAAATTGATAGCTACAAGGAGCATGAACGAAGCAAAGCCATTACTGAAGATTTGGAACGCAAATATAATCTGCACCCTGCGGAGGGACAGAAGCGTTCCGAAGGGTGGAAACTGTCGCCCGTCGATATTTCCAAAGGCGATTTGAAAAAACAGATAGCTTCGGTTATCAAACCGTTGGCAAGTATGTATCACTTCCAATCAATGGGCGAATACAAAGCGGTTCTTTCGCTCTATAATATTAATGTAGAGGAACTCAAAGGCGAAGCGAAAGGAATACCGTATCGTGGATTGCTGTATTCGGTAATGGATAGCGAGGGCAACAAGGTAGGCAATCCGCTAAAGTCTTCCATTTTCGGGAAGTCGGTCGGTTATGACGGATTGGAAAAACGTATGGAGAAATCAGCCGAACGTATCAAATCCAAAAACCTGAAAATACATACGCTGAAAGCAGTATCAGAAGCCAAGCAGGGCAGCCAAAGTGAGAGCGAGTTCCGAGCGAAGCTAGGGCAGCAGGGCATTGACGTGTTGTTTAGGCGTAACGACGAAGGGCGTATCTATGGAGCAACTTTTATCGACCATACCACTCGCACCGTTTTGAATGGCTCTCGATTGGGCAAAGACTATTCCGCTAACGTATTCAATGATTTGTATGGAGGAAATCAGCAGCAGGCACAAGAGCCAATTCAAGATACCCGCCTTTCCGATATTTACAAAAACACCGAACAACCGACACAGCACACATCGGACAGTGTTATAGGAGGACTTTTCTCAATTCTTGCCCCGAGCCGGAAAACCATCCGAAAGAGGAAATGCCATTGCCACGCCGAAAAAAAAAGAAAAAACGCAGGTATGGCAGGCAGATGTAGAAATTGCAAGCGAATCATGTTACTTGTATCACAATTGATGTTTGTTCTTCAGTAACGAGATAAGGATAAATATAATTTGAAAGAACTTCTGCTATTAACCTGAGTTTCGTTTAAGAAATTGGTTAAAAAAGTTGGTAAATAAGCCTTAAATTTGTATCTTTAAGTCTGAATAACAACACAATACATAAT
>JARXWK010000040.1 GCA_029916745.1 Dysgonomonadaceae bacterium PH5-43
TTAATTGTTTGTAATTCAGTACCATAAATATAATCAATCTTTAGCTGTTATGCTAATTTTTTATCGAATTTCTTATATCGAACTCACGTTAATTAGTGATGTTCGATAAAACTAGATAACTTCCTCAAGTCATCGCTCTAGCACATTAAATCGGCATTAAGCACAATTAATGAATGGACATTACCGCAAACGTCGCGATAAGACTCCTTTAAGCGATAGTAAGGAGCCTCTTCTCCGATAGACGGATTGAAATGAAGTTGTACATTTACGTGCATGACGCAAAAACACAACAAGATTTTCTAACAAAAGTGTCCTATAATTCGGATTTTGACAAAATTTAAATAAGCCTATGTCTGATTCTCAAGATGTAAAAAACCGAATAGGGTGACGCATTGATGAAGTCAGGAGATAACCTTTTTATTTAGCTGAAATTAGGTAACTTGTTGAGAGGTCTTGCCTAGAAGTTCTATTACTTCTTCAAGATTTTTTATCTGTTCTCGCATTCTTATAATCTCTCTTTGATTTCTTTCATTTCTAACATCTGATTCCCGTATAAGAATCTCTAATTTTCTATTTATTTCTTTCTGTTTGTTGATAGCAGCTTGTTGCCTGGCTACAATTTCTTGGTACATACGTTCTTTTTCTTCACTTTCTTTTTTTTTCCTTTGTATCAAATCAAAAATCTTTTTACCTAGAAAAAGTGCAGGACTAGTATGAAGAAGGAAAACATCTATTCCAAAATCTTTGAGAGATTTGGATGGGTTGATGATAATAGCATTAGATGCTTGAAGGATAGAATCTATAGATATATTGCTCATATTATGCAGCTTTAAAATTATTTGATTGCATAGTTAATATCTCAAAAATCTCAGCTAAGTTAGCAATTTGTTGTTCCAAATCTTTTATTCTTTTGGTATTTTGGTTGTTAGTTGCTTCTTTATCGCGGAGTAGCGTTTCTAATTCTGTTACTTTATTCTTCTGTTTATTGATTGCTGCTTGCTGTTTTTTAATAATTTCTCTATACATTCTTTCTTTTTCCAGCTCTTCCTTTTTGGCTTTTCTGTATTTGTTTATACCATAAGTTGCAATAAGAACGGCGGCGGGCCAACCAATAATTGGTACGGCACCTGCACCTGCGGCAGCAGCTCCAACACCAGCTAATGCAGCAAGCCCAATACCTGTTAGTGCAGAAGATGTTATCATAACACTTGTGCCGACACAAGCAGATGAGGCAATAGTTTCAGCAAGTCCCGCATAAGTCCCAAAGACTGCTGCTGTAACAACCCCAGACCATATCAGTTTATTAGATTTTTTTTCTTGTTCTATACCAAAATCTCTAACAGAAAGAGAGGGCGTTTCTATTATTGCTGTTGAAACAGCAATAAGTTGTTGTATAGAAGTTAATTCGTTTGTCATAAGATAGATATTTAAGTTATTTAAACATAGAATCAAGTTCTGCTAAGGCATCTTTTGTTACTTTATCCATTTCCTCTTGAATAAATTGCTCTTTGATTTTTGTTATGAAACGTACATCAGAAAACAATCTGTGCAAAGTAACAAGTAGTCCCCCTATATCTAATTTTTTCCATGCCTCATTTACATTGCCAAAATAAGCATTTGCCCCTACATAGGCAAGATTTAAACTTGTAGAAATAGCATTGGAATAGAGTAAGATTTTTCTTGTTCTTACTTCATAACGTTCTCTTTTCCCATCTTTTTCTTCATCGTAAAATAGCCCATGAATTAGACTGATTAGCATATTAATAAATATGCTCCATGCAGCTTGATTACCGACAATTGCTATGTCTTGTAATAAACATAGCGAATCGTATTGGCTTTTATATAATTCACCAGCTAATGATTCAGAAAAAGTTGATAATAAAGGTGTCGGAAGTCCTGTCTTTGTAAAGGCATCAGATTTCAGATGGACAAATTCAGCAAATACACCCGCTGGAAGTCTCTTCCAATCTTCTTTAATACTATCAAAAACTTCATAAAAGATGGTACCTAAATTAGTCTGTTCTGAAAAATGAGGAGTTCCTATTCGTGATATTCTATACGAATTAAAATTTGACAATGTACAAGTGTCGGTTATGAAATTTGCAGTACCAAAAATCCAACCAAGAATTGGATCATGTCCTAATGTTTTGTATCTATGATATTTGCCTTCTAAATTCTCATTGAACAAGGGAGATCCGACAATTGTATCATAAGGTGCACTACTACAAATTATTTGTTCCCACGATTTGTAACCTTTACCACTTTCCTTATATCCCTGTTTAGCAAATTTATTTTGAAAAGATTTATTAGCCTCATTCGCTTCATTTTTAATAGATTTATCATTATGATTAAGTCTTGTGTCATCTATTGTTTTTCCTAAATCGCCCATCAACTGCTGAATAATAATCCATCTTGCTGTTTGGAGAGCCGTAGCTGTAATGAGGAATCTAATATCAACTTTGTTTAATTTAGTCTTTCTTGCAAATTCGTCATTTATACGCTGAACATCCTCAATGCAATACTGAAATTCCTCAGCGGATAAAAGCTCTTCAAGAATAATTTCTTCCGGAACCATCTTGTTTGTCTTTGCCATAATTTCTTCCCAAGATGGAATGTCTGACTTTGATATTTTTTCATCTGAAAACAATGGGTTTATATTTGTAAAGAAATTTAAAGATGAAGTGTTTGTATCTTTTTTTAAATGTTCAGGTACAACAATCTTTCTTGCTTTAGCAATATCTAAGGCTGATTCCTTAAGACGTTGGATGTTCAAATTCAAATCTATAAGATCTTCTTCCGTTTTTGACATATCGGATTGCAGTTCATTGACGGATTGAGAAAGGTTAGTTGTTTTATCTTCTAAATCTGACAATTCAATCTCCTGCATTTTAAAGGCTCGGTTTATTTCCTTTTCACCTTTAGAATAATCATATTTGCTGTTTGATGTTTTTTTTATCATTTTATTTGGGCATTATGGTTGCAACAAAATGAATTAACCTTTTTGCAAAAATACAAAAAAGTGCAACCCACTATAATTAATATCTAATACTTTTCCTGTATCATAACTTAAGTCATCTATTTTTATTATGTTATGATGTTATTTTTTTATCACTCTCATTACTATTAAGTTGCCTAAATGCTTTTTGAGTATTGAATCGTTCTTTCACTTTTCGATCTCCATGAATTTTAGCTAATACTTCAAGGTATGCACAACCTGAAAAGAAAATGGTTGCAAACCCAATTAACCCAGCGCCTATCCAGCCTGCAATGGGAATAAAATCAAGTATTAAATTCAAGACAAAGACAACAATATTATTTATTATAAATCCTCCCAAGATACTTTTCATAAAGTTCTTCCAGAACGGAACTTTTGCTAAATCACACAATTTTTTATACATGTGCCATAAAGTTGCTGCATATACAATAATTTCAAGTCCCCATAATGGAACTGCCATACAGAATGCTCCAATCCAAGCATGAGTTTTTACTGTGCTTGCTACTTCTTTTGACAAGCCTGCATCTGCAATTTCATGCATAGCCTCAACTAATTTTCCTGATGAAGTTTCTAAACTCATAATATCTACCCTATTTGTTCTACATCTAAATAAGCCAGCGACAATGCGCCGGCTTTCTTTATATCAACTCCATAGATTCTCATAAAAGCATCTACAACTAATTGTCCTCCATTAGTGGAGATGGGATTACTGAATGATTGGCTTACTACGTCTACCGACATTCCTTTCTCTAAACGAATCCCATTAGAGTTCTTCATTGTTCTTACTGTAATTCTAAATAATGGCATAACTATAATATTTATGGTTGTCTCATTTTTGTTTGGCAGTTCTCGCATTTAAATACTTGATTGTCTTCAGCATCAATAGGTAATCCTATTGAACAATTGCAACCTGTACATTTTAGGTGTTTTGTATTGCAAACCGGACATTCCCCATGTGCTTTTGCATTTGGGATATTGTCAGTAAATCTACCTATAACTTCTATTGCTGCTCCTGGGTTCAAAAAACCTTTAACTGCCCCCTTTGCAAATCCCCATAAAATCTCAGAGACCTCACCATGTCTAAAACCTACAAATTCATTACAACAATAGCAATAACCAAAAAATGAAACTTCAATTTGCTGTTTGCAATTGTCGCATTCATATACTAAAGATTCTTCTCCCCATTCGTCTTGATTCTCCACAAAGTAGACTTCGTCACAATGTTTACACTTGATATACACCTTGATTTCTTCATTCTCTACTTCTTCTGTGTTGACAGAAGAAATAATACTTCCTTGTTGATTCGCGCCACAAACTGGACAGAACTTGCAAGTATCGTCAATTTTATTTCCGCAATTATAGCAATACATGATTATTGTCTTTAAGATTATTATTGATTATTTTCTATTTCAATCTCTTTCTGTCCTTTCTCCCTTTCCCACTTCTTTTCTAAAACTTGAATTAGATAATTCCTAGGGTAAAAGTTTTGTAATTCTTGATATGCTCTTTTATAGAAAATCTCACTTTTAATTGTATCACCTCTCCGTTCTAAGCAATCGGCGTATTTGTATAAATCTATCCCATCAAGCCAACCCATATCTATTGCCTTTTCATATTTTTCAACAGCGAGATCATATCTTTCTACATTATAAGCAAGTTGTGCAGCTCTTAACTTTATTTTAACCTTTGGTTTTAATTGTTCTTGTTCTTTTGCCTGTATCTTTAGGGGATTAGTTTCTACGCATGCAGCTGTAACGATACAAAGCAATAAAACGAATAGAAAAAAATAATATTTAGTATATTGATTCATAATATATATATTTAGAAATTATCAAATTTGGATGCTAATACAGAGTAGTATTCATCGGCGATCAGATATAATTGATCGTCTTTTTTTGAATTTGTTAATATAATAAGAGGAAGAGCTGCTAGTAATATTATTATTAATTGAAAAAACCAAGATAAATCTAAAAACCAAAAATGAAAATGATAAGCAACATCGAACAGGGCTGTATTTGCTAGGCTTTCAACCCATTTATCACCGCCCCATGCATTGAACAAACAAAATATAATTGCAATTATTGACACTATCCTCAAAAAACTTGACATCCTATTTCTGATGCGCATCTGCCTTAAAATTTTATTCTTAGGGTCTATAGCATATAATTCCGCAGATTTATCAAATCCGTAAATTTTCAAATTATTTTTATAACGTAATATCAAATTGTGTAATAGTAATGAATTACCAAATAAGCTATGGTACTTACTTAATTTATCAAACGAAGTTTCGAGGAATTGATAAAACTCTATTTTGTTATTTTCAATGCGATCTGACTTGGCAACCCAATCAATAACTCGAGAAATCAAGCCTCCTCTATTACTTACGATGTCCGAAAGAAGCTTATTTGCCAATGAATTTGTAAATCCTGATGGTATAACTCCACCTGTCACTGAAGTTAAAGCTAAGTCTGTGGTTGTTTCAGCTAACATTTTGCACCCTTCTTTCAAAATATTTTGTCCCTCTTTTTCCCATTTATCTTCTTCATAATACATTTTAGCTTCCATAAAAAAAATCATACTATTTACCATAATAGCTGCTCGCCGCTGATATTCCTCTTTCATCTGTTCAGTTGTCGATTTTTGAACAGCATTTTTTAACGATTCGAGCATTAGGTCAAATGGACTTGAGGCTAAATTTATACGTTGAACAACAGTAATTACTTGTAATTGAGCATTAAGAGCAAAGGATAATGCACTATCACTATCTTGTTTCCTTTTTAGATCCACGAGAAAGTTTGACAATTCTGGTATAGTTTTTACATTTGTTAGTTCCATAAATATATATTTATTGTTTTATTAGTCGTTTATATTTTTCATTTAACCTACCTACACAAATAGGGCGCAAACATACTTTTGTCTCATTCCTTCACTTAGGCTCTAGCACGCCCGAATCCGAAACAAGTAAAAGCAGTCCACGCCCTAAGAGGGTGTGAGACCGTTTTAGACTTCTTATTCTCGGATTCTTGATAAATTTGCTAGATTTAAGTGAACCGAATAATCGCCTTAACGCTCAATCAATATTTTAATCTTTTGTTATATTTTCTTTCTTTTTTCTTTATATTTTACTTGTTACAAGTGCAAACATACAAAAAAATATCAAAAAGAAACAATAGATGTATAATATTAATGACTGCTTTTGTAAAAAAAGAGCTTTATCTGTGAGTGATTATCTATACACTGTCGTTTTTCCCTTTCCTTGACAATAACTGCAAGACCCAATCGTACTGCTTCGACCAAAGTGATTCTTCCTCTGTAAACCACTTCCATTACAATGTTCGCAGACTACCCTTTGAAGTCTTCTTTCCTTTTTAGCAGGGGTAACACCTCCTCTTTTTAGTGTTACTTTAGCTATCTTTTCATTAGAATATAGAATATTGCCTCCGTCTCTTATTTCGAATTTTGAGCCGAAAGCGTGCAGAATATTATTTGAAATAGTATAATTACCATATTCCTCCTGTTCCGTATCCGTACTTTCCCCAGTAAAAAGGCTTAATGCTGCCATATCATCATTTGTTATTCTCGTACTCATTTTCATTCGTGCGCGGCTATCATCTAAAATGTCTATTTCGAGATATGTTTTAGCAAAAAGATGAAGGAGAGCATGATCTCCTAAATATACTAATTCTCCTTGATATTTATTTCCAGCAAAATATAGTTGAGGATTTGTATGAGCTGTTTTGTTCTTAAAGAAACTTGTATCTCTATTTGTTGTGGGAGAAAGTGTAGCATAACAACCATCACCTTCTATAGCTATTTCGTCATTCATACGTAATAGTTTCCAATTTAATTTCGAGGATTGGTATTCAAACATTTCAGACTTGTCATAATATTTCACCAACTCCCAAGCAATATTATCTTTGCCTGATATGGCATTAGAATAAACATACATAGAATCAAGCTTTGCTTCGATTGAAATTTTCGATAGAAGTTTATCATCAGAAGAGCGATGTAATTCGCCTTCCCAATAACCAATAAGATATGAATCGGCTGAGATAGGAATTTCTCTTTCTTTGTGATTATCAATAAAAGACGAAACGCTGAGCGAATCACAAACAGAGACTATATTAAAGTCGGCTCCATTTGCGACAAGGGTATCATTGTTCCAAGTTATTTGTAGATTAAGAACCGAAGTGTCATTCTCAAAACAATATACACCCTCTTTAATCTCCGTAAAAGTTAATTGATTAAAAGACGGAGAGTATAACGCATTCGATGTTATCTTCAACTTATCCTCTTCGAATGATAAAACGGATTGACCAATTTCTTTACCATCGGAGTTTCTGACTATTGCTCCATACCATTGTCCCTTTATCATTTCGGGGGCTTTCTCCTCGCAAGAGCTTACCATTAAGGAAAAAATAAATGCTACTAAAAGCATGTTTTTTTGAATCTTCATAAATTTATGTTTTAATAATTGTTTTCTCTCTGCAAAAGAAAGCAAGTCGAGGTAATATTAGAAATTTATTTCTACCTTTGTTTTGATGAGATAATGGATTTTTGATTGATTAGTATCGTAATACTAAAAGCTTGTTAAATGGAAGAGGAAAGAGATATAGAACTGCGCGATTTACTGAACCAAACGGCTCGCTTGCGACTGTTTCGTAATAAGAGCTCTGAGTTGGGGGAATATATCGGTTATAACCTAAATGCTAATAATAGTATTAATCGCATACCGCCTTTTACGGCTCGTTGCTTGTTTAGGGAGTTGAGTCGAAATGTACAGGAAGAGATTAGCACTGATATGGATTTAGAATATATTCTATATCAATATAAGAAGGCTTCGCTTTTTTATTCCAATCATTTCAACGGAAAGAATCAGCAGGCGAATATTGCAAAGATTAAACTTATATTGCAACAAGCTTTTGTTTACAATTCTGATATAGAAACAAACAACAAAACTCTTGCGCTATTAACAGAAGTAAAAGATAAGGAGATAGACATACCCATACTCCTTCTTCTTGTACTGAAAATTCTTCCCAGTTATACTTCTGCTAAAGGAGATGTAAAAGATAGTTTGGCTGATGCCGAAAAGCTTCTATCTTTCTTGAGAGATTTCTTTAAGTCGTCTAATGATGTTATAATCGACCTACCTTTATTGCAGCGTTTTGAAAAAGAGATACAGAAGTGCGAATACTGCTCTCGGCTCTACCTGATTAATATAGCAGAAGAGGCTTTAGCCATATTTGGCGCATATTCTAATCCTCAGGAAAGATATATTATTAGCACCTCCGTCGAGATGATTTCTCCCGATGTGGCAGACGCTATTTGGGTAGAATCGGATAAACTGTCTGCTCCTGGCGAGTTTTGGGTGTTTAAGTCTCTTGCCTATAATTGTTTTTACCTATATCGCTATACTATTAAAGCTGGAGATAAGAAAGTGAGCTTTACTCGTTACGAGGCTTTTTTCTCAGACAATGAACTTTTGACTCTTATTCACCCTACAAAAATCCCATCAATTATAGCTAAACAAATCTCCGAAGGAATGCATTCTTTGTTTAACTGCGAGATGGATAACTCAACAAAGCCAAACAGACTGGAGCTTGATTCGCTTTTCGCAAACAATTCTTCGTTTCGCAAGAAAACTCTTGTCCGTCTCTCGAAAAATGATATGTTAAAGTATTACGAAGATATTTTATCTTCTGATTTGTATGAGAAGGTAGACGAATTTCCAG
>JARXWK010000041.1:0-2500 GCA_029916745.1 Dysgonomonadaceae bacterium PH5-43
GTAAGCGGTACAGCGAAAGCGTTAAGTTATCCACCTGGGGAGTACGCCGGCAACGGTGAAACTCAAAGGAATTGACGGGGGCCCGCACAAGCGGAGGAACATGTGGTTTAATTCGATGATACGCGAGGAACCTTACCCGGGCTCGAACGGTAGATGAAAGATCTGGAAACAGACTGACCGCAAGGACATTTATCGAGGTGCTGCATGGTTGTCGTCAGCTCGTGCCGTGAGGTGTCGGCTTAAGTGCCATAACGAGCGCAACCCCTATCGTTAGTTACCATCAGGTTAAGCTGGGGACTCTAGCGAGACTGCCACCGTAAGGTGTGAGGAAGGTGGGGATGACGTCAAATCAGCACGGCCCTTACGTCCGGGGCTACACACGTGTTACAATGGGATGGACAAAGGGTCGCTACCTGGCAACAGGATGCTAATCTCAAAACCATCTCCCAGTTCGGATTGGAGTCTGCAACCCGACTCCATGAAGCTGGATTCGCTAGTAATCGCGCATCAGCCATGGCGCGGTGAATACGTTCCCGGGCCTTGTACACACCGCCCGTCAAGCCATGGAAGCTGGGGGTACCTGAAGTTCGTAACCGCAAGGAGCGACCTAGGGTAAAACTAGTAACTGGGGCTAAGTCGTAACAAGGTAGCCGTACCGGAAGGTGCGGCTGGAACACCTCCTTTCTGGAGCTCTGGATTTATCCAAGTTAAACAAAAGGTAGAGGTAATCAAATAGCAATATACATCAAAGTATGTAGTGCTACGTTAGAATGGAAATTATTATATATAAAGGAGAAGAGTTATTCCTGAGAGAGTACAGGGAAGAGTATCAACTTCGACCCTAACTAAAGAGCGAATAACTATCTTTTTGAAAAGATAGTCCTATAGCTCAGTTGGTTAGAGCGCTACACTGATAATGTAGAGGTCGGCAGTTCAACTCTGCCTGGGACTACACAAAAAAGAGACCTAAAAAGTTTAGGTTTTTTTCCGAAACGGGGGATTAGCTCAGCTGGCTAGAGCACCTGCCTTGCACGCAGGGGGTCATCGGTTCGAATCCGATATTCTCCACACAATGTAAAAGTCGCCTAGCGGCGTATTTTACAAAGCGATCTTTGACATACTGGTAACAAATAAACAAGAACAATTTAGAGCAGAAAAATTGTTGTTTTGAAAATATTCTTTTTAAGGATATTGAAAAATGACACTAATTCCATACCAGGCAAAAGGAGTATGGAATAAGAAAGATAAGAAAATAAGGGCAGACGGTGGATGCCTTGGCTCTTGGAGGCGAAGAAGGACGTGATAAGCTGCGATAAGCTCGGACTAGGTGCAAATAACCGTATTAATCTGAGATTTCCGAATGGGGCAACCCGGCTGGTAGAAGGCCAGTCATACTGTTCAACAGTAAGCGAACGTGGGGAACTGAAACATCTAAGTACCCATAGGAGAAGAAAACAAAAGTGATTCCGTTAGTAGTGGCGAGCGAACGCGGAACAGCCCAAACCAAATATGTTTAGGCATATTTGGGGTTGTAGGACTACGATCTTGCAAGACTGAATGAAAGTGGAAATATCTGGAAAGATATATCATAGAGGGTGATAATCCCGTACACGACTTCATTTTGAAGCATAGTAGTATCCTGAGTAGCGCGGGACACGAGAAATCCTGTGTGAATTAGCGGGGCCCATCCCGTAAGGCTAAATACTCCCAAGAGACCGATAGCGAACCAGTACCGTGAGGGAAAGGTGAAAAGAACCTCGAATAGAGGAGTGAAATAGACCCTGAACCCGTCTGCCTACAAGCGGTAGGAGCACCATTAAGGTGTGACTGCGTGCCTTTTGCATAATGAACCTACGAGTTACTTTTAATGGCAAGGTTAAGATTTTCAGGATTGTAGCCGAAGCGAAAGCGAGTCTGAATAGGGCGAATAGTCATTAGGAGTAGACGCGAAACCAAGTGATCTACCCATGGTCAGGTTGAAGGTTAGGTAACACTAACTGGAGGACCGAACCGGTAAATGTTGAAAAATTTTCGGATGAACTGTGGGTAGGGGTGAAAGGCTAATCAAACTTGGAGATAGCTCGTACTCCCCGAAATGCATTTAGGTGCAGCCTTGATTATGATTTATGTCAGGTAGAGCGACTGATTGGATGCGAGGGCTTCGCCGCCTATCAAGTCCAGACAAACTCCGAATGGGCATAAATTAGAGATCAGGAGTGAGGGCATGGGTGCTAAGGTCCATGTCCGAGAGGAGAAGAATCCAGACCATCAGCTAAGGTCCCCAAATATATACTAAGTTGCATTAACGAAGTCAGGTTACAGAGACAGCTAGGATGTTGGCTTGGAAGCAGCCATTCATTTAAAGAGTGCGTAACAGCTCACTAGTCGAGTGCCCTGGCGTGGATAATACTCGGGCATAAGTATATTACCGAAGCTATGGATTTGTAATTAATTACAAGTGGTAGGGGAGCATTCCCAGCTGCGCAGAAGATATCTGGTG
>JARXWK010000042.1 GCA_029916745.1 Dysgonomonadaceae bacterium PH5-43
GAACAGAGAAGTTAAGCCCGATTGCGCCGATGGTACTGCATGTTGTGGGAGAGTAGGTAGCCGCCATCTTTTTAAGAGAGTCTTGTATATATTTTATACAAGACTCTCTTTTTTTATTAACAAAACATTCTTCGAGATACTTATAAGAATAGCTATTCTTATTTCCTTTTTTATATAAAATAATATTACTATTTTTGTATAAAATATTATTTTATGAGTAAATCTAATCCTTTCTCTAATTCGAAAAACATTTTCAAGATAGCCAATTGGGCAACACTTGTGGTGTTTATTACATTTTCTATCTATTGGATGGTAGATGTATACCTTTATAGTGGTATAAAATTTTTAGAAGAACTTCAGCTTTTTAGGACCGGTTCTGAGTATTTTAATGAATTTATTTCTAAGCCAAGCGGACTGTCTAATTATATTAGTTCTTTTGTTACACAGTTTTACGCTACTCCTTATGTTGGTGTAATAATATTAGCAGTAACATATATATTTACTTACCTGTTGTTTGTGCTTGTTTGTAAAAAAAGAGGAAATGTATTCCGTTTCTTCTCTTTTTATTTTATAGTACCCATAGCAATGTTGTATATATATAATTCCGACAATTCAATGTATGTAACTTATGCTAATTTTTTTGGAATAATTTATTCTCTTGCTTCTTTATTACTATATCAAAAACTTTATGACAAATATAAAATAATAGGAGGTGTAACACTCTATCTGCTAGCTTACTATATCACAGGTGGTAATGCTCTATTATTTGTCTGTCTTGTATTGTTATACGAATTATTTGAACCTAAAAAAAACTACATAGTAGTAGGTCTTTTAATAGCTTTAACTGCCTTGCTTCCTTTCTTATCCTATAAATTAGTTTATGTAACAACGCTAAAAGAAGCATATTTGTCGACAACTCCGTTTGTGTTAGTTTATAGCAATATTTTTTATACTATTGCTTGGATTTTAACTCCTGTTGCGTATTTACTATGCTTGATTACTTCAAAATATTATAAACCATCAAATAGCAAAACCGTAGCAGTTGTTCTTACAATAATAAATATAGCTATAGTAGCAGGTTTTTGTTGGTACGGAGTGAAACAATGTACGTATACTAAAAAAGAAATGGAACACGTTATGCATATTGCTTACGAAACAGAACAGGGGAATTGGGATAAAGTAATAGAGCTTGGAGAAGCCGTACAGCCTAATAAAACTACTCAGTTTAGAAATGCTGTTCCTATAGCTTACTTTATGAATATAGCTCTTTGCGAAAAAGGACGATTTGCAAATGAGATGTTCAGATATAGACAAACGGGAACTTACGGTTTGTATGTTTCGTGGGCTATACATCACACAACGGATATATACATAGGTGAACTTTATTATCGTATGGGTGTAGCAGCTATAGCGGAGCAATGTGCATTTGAAGCAATGGTTACCAGTACAAGAGAACATAGTTCTAAAACTATTAGAAGACTTGTGCAAACACATATGATGAGAAAAGATGTTGATGGTTTTGAAAAATATATCCGATTGTTAGAGAAGTCGCCTATTTATAAAGGTTGGGCTAAAGAACAAAGAAAGCATTTTGAAGCATCTCTGAAAGATGATAAATATGTGGTTCCTAATCTTCCTAAAATGGCTAAGTATGATAACTTTTTCTTCTCTTCAGGGTCACAAGAACAAAATTTTGCTGCCTTGCTAAATTTTGATGCTAAGAATAGAAAAGCTTTTGAGTATATGGCAGCATCTCTATTGTTGTCTAAAGATTTACTTTCGTTCGAAAGTTTTATGGAGGCATATTACCCCCAACAAAATTATACTAAATTACCTTTGGCTTTCGAAGAAGCTATAATAATATTAGCATTTAATAATAAGCCCGAATTATTGTCGAAGTATAATGTAAGTAAACAAAGCGTAGAGCGATTTAATAATTTGAATAGCGATATAAATAGAGCGACTACTAAAGTTGCTCAACAAAAATTGAGAGAGAAATATCAAAATACATATTGGATATATTATCAGTTTGTTAAACCTATGGATTTACAAGATATTCCGAGTATGATGGTGTATTAATTTAATAATAAAAAAGATGAATAATAATAAACTCGTTTTCACTATAATAACATTGTTGAGTGTATTTTTTACAGCTTGCAATAATTCTGTCGATTCGTTTACTGCAAATAGTCAAGATGCAAAAATACATCCTTTATACGAAGGAACGTATATACCATATAATATTGCTCCGCTAAATTTTCAGTTAAAAGAGAATAAAGAATCTTATCTTGTTAGTTTTGTTGTAGAAGGCGTTGACTCGTTTAGCGTTTCTACTAAAGATAAAGTTATTATACCTATAAAAAAGTGGAAGAAACTTTTAGAGAATAATAAAGAGAAGAATTTATTAGTAAAGATATTTGCTAAATCTAATGGAACTTGGGAAAAGTATAATGATATTGTGTTTACTATATCAAAAGACGCGGTAGACCCATATATAGCTTATCGTTTAATAGAGCCAGGATATAACGCCTGGAATAAAATGGGACTGTATCAACGAAGTCTCGAAAACTACGAAGAAACTCCTATAATGCTAAACTCACTTACCGATGCTAATTGTATGAATTGCCATACTTTCCATAAAAACAATCCTGAACTGATGGTATTCCATATGCGTGCTAAAAACGGAGGAACATTATTTGTTAAAGATGGAGAGGTTAAAAAAGTAGATACTAAAGCACCTTGGGCAATATCAGCGGGAGTTTATCCTCGTTGGCACCCCGATGCTCGTTATATCGCTTTTTCTACAAATAAAACATTTCAGGTGTTTCATACTTTAGATAAGAATAAGATAGAGGTATTTGATATGGAATCAGATTTAGTGATATACGATACGGAGCAAGATAGAATATTTACAGATTCGATTATTAAAAGAAAAGATAGTTTTGAATCTTTTCCCGAATGGTCGGCCGATGGTAAATATTTGTATTTCTGTACAGCAGAAGCAAAACAAATGCCATACAGCTACGATCAGATGTTTTACAGTTTAGTAAGAGTTCCATTTGATGCTGCAACAGGCAAAATTTCGGCAGAAGTAGATACTATTGTATCTGCTTACGAAATGGGAAAAAGTATTTCTATTCCACGTATTTCTCCTGATGGCGATAAATTGGTGTTCTGTATGTTTGATTATGGAACTTTCCCTATTTGGCATAAAGAAAACGATTTGTACGAAATAGATTTGAATACAAGAGAAATAAAAGCTCTTACGGAAGTTAATAGTAAAGAGTCGGATAGCTTTCACTCTTGGTCGTCAAACAGCAGGTGGTTAATGCTGAGCAGTAGGAGAGGAGACGGAACATATACTCGCCCTTATATAGCGTATAGAGATGACTCGGGTAACTGGCACAAACCGTTCGTAGTTCCTCAAAAAGATCCGGAATATTACGATTATCTTATGAAATCTTATAATGTTCCGGAGTTTATAACAGGTAAAGTTAAAATTTCGCCAAACGAATTTGAGAGAGTAGCAAAAGGAGAAGCTTTAGTTCCTAAAAGTAAATAACTTTTACTCCTTAAATTGAGTAGTTATTTGGAGTTAGATTCTCACTTTCTGATACTATTTTACTCCTAAAAATACAAAGCTTCACTTAGGGTCGCCTCTCTACTAAGAGACCCCTTGTCTCTCTACTGAGATAGGCGAGGTCTCTCTACTAAGAGCGGCGGGGTGGTTCTACTAAGAGAGATTCGGCGGTTCTATAAAGAGCGACATCGGGTATCTCCTAAGAGCGGCGAGGGGTATCTACTAAGAAACAACTCTCCTTTCTACTAACAACGACAGGGGAGTTCTTATAAGAGAGACAACGTAGTTCTACTAACTTGTTTTACCTCCTTTTACTAATATAGTTTTACCATATAGCAATAAAAAATAATGCTGAGTCTACTATTGTAAGCTCAGCATTATTTGTTTTTAATAAAAAGATTATGTCCTGTTTTCCGCACAAAAATTTTCACAAACGCTTAGTTGCTGATTTTCAGCATCTATTTGGTTTAAAATTTGCTTATTTGGGTGTCCCGCGCTA
>JARXWK010000043.1 GCA_029916745.1 Dysgonomonadaceae bacterium PH5-43
CTGTCGACTTAAATTCTCTACAACAATCTCTTCTTGATAAGATTTAGATAACAATACACCTTGAAGATTATAAACTTCAATAGGCTCGTTATTGTTATTACCCGACACATACAATCTACCATCTTCGGAGTACACCTTTACATTGTTGTTATCAATAACAATATTTTGATTAGTTGGATTGTATATCAACTCTAAATCGTCGACCCAAAGAGTATTGCCTTTTCCTATATCTTCTCTTACCCAGTAGTTACCCGTTGATATTATTATATTCATCTTTTCGGGAGTATCGTTAGTTAAGTATTCAATAGGAATGCTAAGGCGAGTCCAGTTATCAAAAGTTCCCTCTATAGCATATTCGCTTTTAGCAATTAATACACCAGTGCTACCCTCTAAAGGTTCTTCCATACCTAAAATGTATTTATCTCTATCGATAGCGTCTGCTGTTTCGCCTTTACCTGTTTTTATCTTCGACTTAAATTCTCCTTTCCACAGATAAGTAATCACCTTTGCCGCTTCATTAGGATTTTCTGTTCCTAATTGTCTTTTAATGTAAACAACAACAGAGTCGGGACGAGAAGTGAAATCCATTCCACCCAATACGCCTCCATCGCCTCCTGCTATATCTGTTAAACTTGCATACACCCACATTTTACCTAACGAAATAAATCCAGGAACATTAGCTCCCAGCTTGCCCAGTCCTACAAAATCGTTAGTTAATTTAGCACTAAAACTTGTAGAAACTACACCAGCTCTATCTTCATCTTTGAACACCAACTTCCTCATAAATCCGAATTGATAAACATTAGAAGCATTCCAACCTACAGGTTGCTCACCCACTACATTTTTACCATTAGGGAGACAATCTTCCCAGTCGGTAAAACTACCCGAAACTTGCTGCGCTTCAACATTAAAACAAAGCACCATAGCCATAAGGCTTCCTAACATAATTTTAAGTAAACGTCTATTCATTATTATACCTAATTAATAAAACAAGCCGCAAAGGTACAAAAAATGCATTCACAACCTAAATATCCTCTCTTTTGTTACACTTATAAACAACCAGTCTAAAGTTTAGAATTATGAACAAGGAAACAGAAAAGAATTATAGTTCAAACAGAAACTATAACATTGTGTGCGAAACAAACAAGGAGATTATGAACGAGTCTGTTCATAAAAGCGATGTACGAGAAGTATCGGACGAAGAGATTAAGCAAAACAATGCTTTGCTTAACCCTGACCCTAATTCGTTAGATAGAGGATAATCTCTTTAGTTTTTATCGCCTTCGAATATGAGTGTCTGTGTTGGGAATGCGAAATTCAGACCTGCACTATTAAAGCTCTGAAGTATTTCTAAATTTACATTTGAGGTGGTATTTTTAATATCACCTTTCTTTTCTATGTTGTAAACGAAAGTAATAATAAGAGCCGAATCAGCAAACTCAGAGAAGTGAGCAGTAAGATTTTTAGCATTAACGAACTCCACATTGTTAGGCACATTACGAAGTATGGCAAGAGCCTCGTTCATCTTCTCGGGTGTAGTATCGTAAGTTAATCCTATCTTTAACGTAACCCTTCTCATTGGTTCTGCCGATATGTTTACTATGCTGGCATCTGCAATTTTATAATTAGGGAATGTGATAAGGCGTTTATCGTAGTTTCTCATCTTTGTGCTTCGCATACCTATATCCACAATAGTACCTTCGTAACTATCGATACGCACAATATCTCCTATATTAAATGGTCGGTCGGTTAATAATGTAAAAGCTCCGAATATATTTTTAATAGTGTCTTGAGCTGCCAATGCAAAAGCTATACCTCCAATACCTAAAGTACCTAAAAGAGCCGTTATGTCGGCTATGTTATCAAGAGCCGTTATTATACCTATAACCCAAACAACGGTATGGATAGAGCGTCGTACTATAGGAATCATTTTATGATTATGCTTTTTAGCTTTTTTACCATCTTCTAAATCACCATTCATATAGTAATTAAGAGCACTATCAAACAGTCGGGCAAAGAACCAAGTGATATTGATAGTTACCAATATTTTATAGGCGATATTGATAACACCTTCAAACTGCACTGTTGTGTTTAAGCGTTGTAGAGCTATCCACAGACCTATTAAAGCAATACCGAATACTATAGGCGACCCGATAGCTTCGTAAAGAATATTATCTAAATTAGTTTTTGTTTTTACGGTAATTGGTAAAACAACCTTTTTGTTAAACAAAGATATAAGCTTGGCTAAAAGAGCTGTCCATAAAACTATTGATATTGATATTATCCAATCTTCGACAGTATTTCCTAAAAATATATTCTCTAACATAATGTTCAATTTTAACGTTCATAAATTAAACCTACAAAATTAGGACTTTGTTTAGTAAATTCCTAATTAAATGATTTTAGCATACAACAAAAATAACAAAATACTATACAACTACAAAATAACATCTATTTTGTAGTGATATAAGAGACCCCATTTCTTTCTTAGTAGATAGGCGAGTTGTTTCTTAGTAGAGACCCCTTGCCTCTGTTAGTAGATAGGCGAGTTGCTTCTTAGTAGATACCCCTTGCCGCTCTTGATAGAGCGACCTCGCCTTAATACTTAAAGCACCCCGCCGTTCTTAGTAGAGACACCTCGCCTATCTACTAAGAGACACGAGGGGTCTCTACTAAGAGAGGCGACCCTAAGTGAAGCTTTGCATTTTTGAACTAAAAACTAAGAGTGAAAAACTAAGAACTGACGCAAAGCGTAAGCGAACAAACTCGCAGTTAAAAGTTAGCACAAATCGTGAAAGACAGTAGATATGCGGCGTGCCACGCCTCTATAGAAATTATTAAGGCTACCCCAAGGGGTAGCCTTAAATTTTAGTTTTCAATTTTTAATTGCGAACTTGCTCGCTTAGTTTCTTCTTGCAGGTCTTTCTCCTTGTCCTTGTCTTTTAGTTCTTGCTTCGCGTTTTGCTTTTTCAAGAGCCTCTAACTTTTTGATTTGTTCGGGAGTAAGCACTTCTTTAATTGCTTTGTCTTTCTTTTCGTTAGCAGCAGTCATCTTAGCTCTTGCAGCTTCTCTATCCGTATTGTTTGCATCTCTAAGAGCTTTAAGTTCTTCGGCATATTCTTTATAAATAGCTTTCACTTTAACTTGTTGCTCTTCGTTAAGATCTAAATCTTTAGTCATAACTTCTGTTTGTTCAGTAGCAAACTTTTCGGGCTCAATAGCTCTTCGCTCTCTCTGTTGTGCCGAAGCCGATAGTGTAAACACTGTAATCAACATACACACGATACTGCTTTTCAATAATGCTTTCATAAATTCTTTGTTTTTTAATTTGTTAACGTGAGTTCGATATAAGATTAGAATAAAGCAAGCTGCATGTCCTCTACATAATCAACTTTGATGGCAGGCTTCTTAGGCAGAAAGCTATAT
>JARXWK010000044.1 GCA_029916745.1 Dysgonomonadaceae bacterium PH5-43
CCTGACTTCGTCAACGTGTCACCCAGAATTCCTCATTAAATAGAGGAGCAATGCATTGATGTCTCTTCATTATCATAGTCTTGCTTAAAGTTTCATTATTTAGAGGTAGTTTGATTTGTATTGTTACGATAGTTTGAGCTAAAGCCAACGTTTTATCAACACTTAAACGTATGCCTGTTATTTTCAATATTCGTTCCAATTCCTTGTATACTTTCAATGCAACAAAACAGATGCATACATGCGCCTCTATCCGTCTCCTTGTAAAATGAAACATTGGACGTATTTCTATTTTCGATTTAGCGATGCGAAAAGCCCGCTCTACATGCCATAGATTATGGTAAGCTGAGTAGACTTCATTAGTAGGTATTTGCGTATTCGTCAAGTAACCTTTAAGTCCATCCCATTGTGCATCCTCGTTAAGTTTGTCGTAGTTGATGGTCACTTTTACATCGCCTTCCATCTTTAGAAATTTGTTGTAACCACGCTTGTTTATGTTATCCTTGGTTAGAGTTCCTCGTCTGTAAGCCTTTTCGAGACGACGTATTCCTTTTTCACGATTGTAAGCATTCTTTCTTGCTCTATCTTCCGTATATCCGACTAGTAACCGTCGTCCGTTACCTTTGTCGTATTCAACCATACAGCAATCCTTTGGTGATTGATTCAATATCCATTCTTTCACTGTTTTACTCTCGCTTTTGATCTTCGCACCTATTATATATTTGTATCCATTTGCCTCTAGTTCGGCGATATTGTCGTTATTCA
This sequence comes from Dysgonomonadaceae bacterium PH5-43, assembly GCA_029916745.1. Lineage (NCBI taxonomy): Bacteria > Pseudomonadati > Bacteroidota > Bacteroidia > Bacteroidales > Dysgonomonadaceae > Dysgonomonadaceae bacterium PH5-43. The sequence continues at coordinate 763 of JARXWK010000044.1, forward strand.
TCAAGCCAGAGTCGGCTACTACAATGAAGTTTTCAAGAGAGTATTTGTTGACAAAATTCTCCACTATAGGTAACATCGTATGCCCCTCATATTTATTACCTTCATGGATGCAATAGGCAAGAGGATAGCCATCAATGCTAACGAGTAAGCCAAGTATTATTTGTGGATTACTATGTCTGCCTTCTTTTGAGAATCCTGTCTTGCGTAACTCATCTTCATGATCAGACTCAAAATACAATGTAGTAACGTCGTAAAACATCACACCGATATTACCTCCCAATATCTCTTTTGTATGCCGTACGCTAATATCTTGTACAATCTCATGTTGATTGTCGCTCAGTTTATCAAGATAGCGATAAATCTTTGATAGGCTGACGTCATCATCAAAGTGATTTTTAAGATACTCTACGGTGGCTGCTTTACTTGCGGGATAAGACAGTCTGGCTTTTACGAGTTTGCGAAAGATATCATCATTTATGCGATTAAAACCAACTTGGTCAAACACTCTATCCAGTATCAAGTCTGAACCATTTATCATAACATTGGTGATGCGAGAAATAATACGCTCTACATTCAACCGTTCGTTTTCGCACTTGATACGTTCTTCTCCAAATAGATCCAGCTCTGGTTGACGGCATTTTTGCTCTCGATCAATCCATTCTTTACCCTTGTAGACAAGTTCTTCAATATCTTCTTTTGTTTGTGCAATGCCGATTGTGGCAAGTTCCTTCATTCTGCCATTTATCTTTTCTACGACAATGATGCCGATATTGCCTGATGGATATTTCTTTTTGCGTATAAACATAAATTCTACCTCCGTGTCACCCTAAAATGGGTGACACAAAGATATAATATTCTGTATATTAAACAATTACAAAATCATACTTATTATAGTGACGAAGTCAGGA
>JARXWK010000045.1 GCA_029916745.1 Dysgonomonadaceae bacterium PH5-43
AGAGTTACTATGTTTGTATCGTGCTTATCAAGTTCGTGAGATTAATCCGATATTTTTTTATCAAACGCCCTCGTATTTTTTGGGAGGGGATTTGAAAAAAAATATCTAAAGAGAAGCATAAGTTTAAGAGTTTCATTAAATTAGTGATTCAAAAACATATTATTAACTAAACTTCAAAAACTTATGCGAGCGCAAGGTAATAATTTTTCATTTAATGGACAATCTATTTATATTGGAATAGATGTTCACAAAAAGAGTTGGTCTGTAGACATAATAACCCAAAGCGGTTACAGAGAGCATTTTACTCAAGAGAGTAAAGCAGAGGTATTATTATCTCATTTACAAAAACGTTATAAAGGCGGAAACTATTATTCTGTTTATGAATCAGGATTTACTGGTTTTAGTACACATTACTCGTTAGTAAATTTGGGCATAAATAACATCATAGTAAATGCAGCGGATGTTCCAATAAGTCAAAAAGAGATGCTTCATAAAAGTGATAAAGTTGATGCCAAACGATTGGCAAGCTCCCTAAAAGCAGGGAAGCTACAAGGCATTTATATCTTCGACAAAGAAGAACTCGCCTTCCGAGAAATGGTTCGTGTTCGTAGTACGCTTGTAAAAGAAAACACGCGATGCAAGAATCGTATACAGAGTTGTCTATTTCGCCAAGGCATAGATTTGTCGAATGAGTTCCCGACAGGACAAAGTCATTGGAGTGCTAGGTTTATAGATAGGTTAAAAGAAATTGCAGCAAGCAGCTGTCCGTCTTTATCATACTATATTGATTCTTATCTCAGAGAACGGGAAGCCTTGGTTAATCACACTAAAGATTTGAGGAATTTTTGTAAAGAAGAAAAATATGCACAAAAGATAGATTTATTAATGTCTATACCAGGAATTGGATTTATTACCAGTATCGTATTTTTATCAGAGATTGGCAATATCGACCGCTTCAAAAATGAAAGATCTTTTGCTAGCTTTATTGGCATTGTTCCAACCTGTCACGATAGTGGAGAAAAGAAAACAAATGGAGAGATGACTTTTAGAACTAACAAATATTTAAGCCGTTGTTTAATAGAATCTTCTTGGGTAGCAATACGTACAGACTTCGCTTTAGCTGCGTGCTATGGAGAACTTTGTAAAAGAATGAACAGCAATGATGCAATAATCAGAATAGCTCGAAAGTTATCTAATCGTATATTGGCTGTATTGAAGAAGAAAGAAAAATATGAATTTGGAAAAAATAATCAATAAAGAAGAGAACTATAGCTTCTTTCTAGTATTACTAAATGACCACTAATCGTCTCTTGTGATGGCAAGGCTATTCACTTATTAGAGAATGTGGCGTTTAATAACCGTAAACTGAAGATGTAAACTGTAAGTTTTTAGGAATATTACTGATAGAAGGTTGTTTATGGTTCTCTTTTAATAAAAATCTTCTTTTGCATACAAAAAGAAGATCTTATATACTGATGGTTTTTCTATCAGGTGAGAAGTTTATGTGTATAAACGAAAGTATTTAGCAAACAAACAAATAGATATATTGCTGTTAATCAGCTGAATAAAATTATTTAACATAAAAAAGAAGCTCTTAAATTTGGATTACAACATAGAAGAGAC
>JARXWK010000046.1 GCA_029916745.1 Dysgonomonadaceae bacterium PH5-43
CCACTGTTGCAAGCTGGGAATCATTCAATTATATAGCTTTCATGGTAATATTATTGAAAAAAGTAAAGAAACAAATAAAAGTTTAAATCACTTCAATTGATATTTTATTTATTTCCCATTTTCATGAAGACCATATTAATGGTCTTGAAGCTTTAAAAAATCATTGTAAAATAAAGACAGTAATACTCCCATTAATAGATGATAAAAGCAAAATATTAATCAAAATAAATAATTTTATAAACAATTTTAACAATACGCTGTTAATTGATAATCCTCAAGCTTTTTTTGGCGAAGATGTTAAAATAATTTCTATCACAGAGAATGATCATGAACGACAGTTTATAAATGACAATAGAAATATAATTATATCTGAAATAACAAACAGTCAAGAATTTGAAAGCGGAGTTCAATTCAAATTATCAAATAATATTGATTGGTTTTTTATTCCTTTCAATTACAAATATGATACTCGTACTGTAATCTTTGAAAGTGCGCTGAAAGATCATGGGCTAGACCTTTCTGATATTGACACTATAGATAAAATGCTTATCCATAAAAGCGCTATTATAAAAGCTTATGAATCAGTAAATAAAAATCTCAACGAGACATCACTGGTTCTATATTCAGGAAAAAGAGCCGACGATTGGATTTATTCATTCAACTATTGCATTCATTTTTTTTACAAAAAAATATTTTTCGCATTTACAGAGTGGATGCCTATATTTAGGAGATGTTAATTTACAGAGAAAGAATATAATATTTGATTTAAAAAGTTCTTTAGGTTATTTTTTCGACTACATAGGAACAATACAAATTCCACATCATGGTTCCATTGATAATTTTAACAATGATATATTAGCGAAAAATATTCGGGGTGCTATATTTTCATACGGAACAAATAATACTTATGGACACCCTTCTGACAAAGTAATAACCTGAGTTTCGTTTAAGTTATTGTATATTCATATTCTTCGTATTCTCATTTAAGTCCACAGCATACCCATTGGTAAGCGAAAGGACTTA